>QNEG01000211.1 GCA_003645115.1 bacterium
AATAAAATCACTTGCTAATATTTTTTTATAGCTTATCATTCGCCGAAGATAAAATTGGAAGAAAATTGAAGAAAATTTAGAAAAGGAGGATGAAATGAGTGGAATTACTATTCTGGTGATTGTGGTTGTTTTCATACTTATCAGTGCTATCAGAATATTAAAGGAATATGAGCGTGGAGTAATATTTCGTCTGGGAAGGATAGTTGGTGCCAAAGGACCTGGATTAATAATTTTAATTCCACTGGTGGATAAGATGGTAAAGGTAAGTTTGCGGACAGTAGTCCTGGATGTCCCGCCTCAAGATGTTATTACCAAAGATAATGTCTCGATTCAGGTGAATGCAGTGGTATATTTCAGAGTATTAGACCCCAATAAGGCTATTTTGGAAGTGGAGAATTATCTTTATGCCACCAGCCAACTCGCTCAAACCACTCTTCGCTCTGTCCTAGGTGAGGTAGATTTAGATGATTTACTATCCTCGAGAGAATCGATTAATCAAAAGCTTCAGGAAATAATCGATAGGGAAACCGACCCCTGGGGTATCAAAGTATCTATGGTGGAGGTAAAACATATAGACCTTCCCGAGGAAATGCGTCGAGCAATGGCTGCTCAGGCAGAAGCCGAACGAGAAAGACGAGCGAAAATTATTGCTGCCGAGGGAGAATTTCAGGCTGCGCAAAAACTTTCCGATGCAGCTAAAATTATGTCTAAATATCCCATCACTCTGCAACTTCGATACCTTCAGACATTAGGTTTAATAGCCGCAGAAAATAATTCTACTACTATATTCCCCGTTCCCATAGAGTTTATGCGCGCTTTTTCTGCAATGCCCGATAAATCACCACAGGAATAGAAATTTGTGAATATAAAATTAAAAGCCTCGGTTTTTGCCGAGGCTTTTTTAGGATTTGTCCCAAAACTACTTACAATGTCATTGCGATTCTGAATCCGACCAATCGGGAGAATAAGTTCCTCTCTAATGGGAAGTGCCAATCTTTTACTTATGTGCTTATTAGCAGATTGCCTCGCCTTTTAATCCTGGAAATAACCACATTGAACCGCTTATTTTATTGGCTGGTTAGTTATTTTATCTATTCAAATCCATAATATCCTACATCTACTTGACGAAAAATATTTTTTCTATATCGGATTGATTTTTCAGCAGCACTCGAACCAAATAGATACCGGCGGGAATATTATCGGGTTCCCAGCGGAATCGCACTATCCCAGTTCTAACTTCGCCATCGTATAGATGTCTCACTAATTTTCCAGAAATATCCATTACATCGAGTCTTAGATTGCCATTTTCTGGAACAGCAGTCTCGATTAGCAGTGCATTGTTGAATGGATTTGGCGAGGCTTTCAACGCCAGCACTTTTGGTTTCCATAAATCATTTTCAAAAACACTTACCCAATTGTGATTGGTAACTCGAACATCGTCTATATACCAGCCCTCACGAGTTAGATATCCATCGGAGCCGAAACGAAATCTGAATTTGGCATAGCCATTATAATTCAGGGGAAATACCAAGTGTTGCCAGGCTCTTCTACCGGAAAGACAAGGAGTTTCGCGCGGGAATGGCGACACCGGATTCTCTCTTATAACAAATGGATATCCGCTGGTTGGCTCTATTTGTGACCAGTTAGTGCCACCATCTGTGCTCATCTCCACAACTCCACCATCCCATGCATAGCCAATGTAAACATTCGATGTTTCCGCATCCATCCAGTGGTAAAAAGATAATGTATCATCCTCGGAAATGTAAATAAACGGGGTTTCCAATGCTGCATCTACTAAATCGTCATAGGCGATAATACCATCACCACCACATTTATAACTATATTCTCCAGAATAAGTCCGATAAGTCTCTATATGCCACATATCCAGATAATCTGTGGTAATGTTGTAATGAGAGAAATCATATCCGCCAGTCTCGATATCATCGAAATAATCTCTTTCCACAGTGAATTCTACCCAGGTTTCCTCGGATGGAAACACGGTAGTATTTCCCGCTGTGGAAATATCCTGCGCAATTATTTTGTATTTAACCACATCGCCGATTTCCACATCGCAGTCGAATACTGTTATCCATCCGTTCATACCAGCGTCATATTCCATTTCTAAATCGTGATAACTAACATCGTTCACCTTATATCGAAAAGTAACATTGTCGATACCGTGAGAATCTTCGATTTTGGCAAAAATATTCGGTGACCAAGCGGATACATTTCCTCGTGAAAGCGGAATATGTTCTATTGTAGGCGGGATTGTATCCTGTGCCACCTGGAAAAAATATGGATTAGTAGAACCACCGGCGGGAACATTAAGCGTATTATCACCGATATCTCTCACTCGTATATAATAATGAACTATGGAGCCTAAACTTTGCGGTGGAATTGCCGCCGACCATATATCTCCAGATACATTTTCCAGTTCTATCGGTTCCCAGCTGGAAACACCGAGCACTCTGTAATAGACCACCGCAGAATCCAGTCCCAAAAATGATGTAATTTCACATTCCACTATATAGGGATTGGCAGTATCCTCTGTGGATGGCAATGGTTCGTGCACCACTTCCAGAAAATTTTCCGGTCCGATTCCGTGATTATGAAATGAATTGTATATTACGGGAGCATTTGGAGTGCCATTTTCTAAATTGCCATCGTCGTCATCCATAGATAGAACTGCATAAAGATATTCCTCGAAATCCTCAGGATAAAGGAATCTTGCAAAGTGGACTAACGAGTCGGTATAATTTGCGCCCAGTTCTTCTCGTATATCCCACCACGCTCCGGCGATTATTTGTCCATCATGGTGAACTTCATTCACAAAATCTTCCGGATAGCGATTGGAATTATGAAGATTTCTCATATATGTGGATGAAGAACTGACAAATGTTCCCTCGCCCATAAGTGGGTCATCGAAAATGGAACAGGGAAAATAATCCGATAACCCCTCGTCTATAGCGCCGGGTTGTCCCTCATAGGGTAATGCATCTGGTGGATATATATGATGAGTTACTCCGTGAGTGTATTCGTGATATATCACATCGGCAAACAGAGCGAGATTGTGCATATATTCTCCACCACCGCCGAAATTTATTCCCTCGCCATCATAATATGCATTCTCGGGGTCCCAGGTATCATTACATCTGGCTGGCATCTGATAATCCATTCCAGTATATCCAAGAAAATTTTTCACCCAGTTATGAATCCAGTTGGTGTGATAGTATAAGTTCAATTGGTCGGTTCTGTATTCAGCCGTCAGCCAGACAAAGTCCAGATTTTCTCCAGCGAAATGGAAAGAGTATGAACCCACTGTATAATCGTGGTCTTCTATCTCGCAATATCTTCCAGAGAGGGTGGTATAAAAATAATGGCTATCCGCTACAGAACCCATTCCGAAGAACAATCCTTCTCCATCGGTATATCCATAATCGCTGTCTAGTATCATATATTCATGAGTGAATGGTCCTACTACGGGAGTATCATCGTGATATTCAGGCAAATATTCTCCTGTAATGGAGCCGTCCACCGTGGGCATTTCATTAGCGGCGCGCAAAATTTCACCGGATTTAGCATCGACCCAGAATATCCAAAGTCCCAGCGGTGATTTTGTCCGGAATTCCAGCCACCATACTAATTTAGGTGAATACCCTTTCTCTGCAGGAATAGGCGCTATGGCGAGCATCTGCTTCAATCGAGTGTGTATCTGTGGATTTAGATAGTCCAGAGCGATATCGAAAGCATCATCGCCAGAAATTGCCGCATCATCAGAATATTTTTTCATCGGTTTTACCGAACTGGAATAATAAAATATTTCCCCACGATTGTTGATTCTCAATTTCACTCGCCCGCCGATTACATCGTATTTCCCTTTTTTCTGATGAAGAATCACATTCCAGAACTGTTTGACCTTGCTGGCAGTTTCTATTCTCAATTCATCCGCTGGTATCCCGGTTATGTTTGGATACTTTTGAGCGAATTGCAGTGCACAATTTTTTGCATCATCAACATTGTTCACTGCGACACCGGTGGGTATCGGTTCACTTATTAGGAATGTATAATTTCCCGCAATCGCATCTACTTTGGCATATAAACATTTCTCCACAGGCAAATCATCGTTTACATCCTTGTCTATGCGAATGTCATCGGGATACTCGATATTGATTTCTTTTTGGCTGACATCGGTGGGCATCAGCCCGAATATCGAGAC
>QNEG01000212.1 GCA_003645115.1 bacterium
ATCATTAGCTTTAATTTAATTACCACTATTTATTTCAATCCATTCCGCAGCTTTTATCAACCTTCGCACAACCGTATCTTTCCCGAGTATCTCGAGCATCTCGAATAAACTTGGTCCACCCGTTAAACCCGAACATGCGAGTCTAATTGGATGTATTATCTTCCCTGCACCAACATCGAGTTTCTCGGCGTAATCTCGTATTATAGCTTCCATTTGCGTTTCACCCCATTCATCTACCGTATCGAATTTCTCCGCAATTTCACGCAGCCACTTTGCCCTGTCCGGTTTAAAATTCTTTCTCACTCCCTTTTCATCATATTCGGTGGGTTCCATAAAAAAGTAGAAACCTTTTTTCTCCATATCTTGTAGCGTTTTAAGTCGTTCTTGCATCGCCGCCGATATTCTATTCAAATATAATCCATTATACTCTCTATTATCCAACCATTTCCATTTCTTGTATAACGGCATTAATATCTCTGTTAATTTTTCCGGTTGCATCATACGAATGTATTCTCCATTCATCCACTGCAGTTTCTCGAAATCGAATACTGCGGATTTCGATGACAATCCATCGGTATCGAATCTTCGTATTAATTCATCCCGCGATATGATTTCCGAATCATCTTTCGTTGACCATCCCAATAATGCGAGGTAATTGAACATAACTTCCGGTAATATTCCCTTTTTTTTAAATTCGGTAATCGCGGTTGCACCGTGTCTTTTAGACAATTTAGATTTATCCGGTCCAAGGATTATTGGAAGATGTATGAACTGTGGCGGTTCCCATCCAAACGCATCGTATATTAATTTGTGTTTACCTGCGCTGGATATAAATTCTTCACCACGGAATACATGCGAAATATCCATTAGATGGTCGTCGATAACAACGGCGAAATTATATGTAGGAAATCCATCGGATTTAATAATCACTATATCGTCTTGAGTTTCGTTATCGAAACAAACTTCACCACGCAATTTATCATTAAAGCAAGTATCGCCATAGAGCGGCATTTTAAATCTTATAACCGTGTTGGTATCTCCCGGCTCGCTACTTATATTACGCTCACGACATTTACGGTCATACATAAAGTTCAATTTTTTCGCTCGCATCTCTTTTCGAATTTCTTCCAAACGCTCCGCTTTACAATCACAATAATATGCCTTACCTTCTTCAACCAATTGCTGCGCATATCGGTGATATATATCTATTCGTTTAGACTGAAAATATGGTCCGAAATCCCCACCGACATCGGGACCTTCATCCCAATCGAGTTCTAACCATCGCAATCCATCCATGATTGCCCTAAGTGCATTTTCATCGTATCTTTTTTGGTCGGTATCTTCGATGCGAAGGATAAACTTACCGTTATAATGGCGCGCAAAAAGCCAGTTGAATAATGCCGTGCGCATATTTCCAACATGCGGCAATCCCGTCGGCGACGGCGCAAAACGAACTCGAAACATGTATGCCTCCATTTAAATCGGAAATCCGAGCCTTAGAATACAACCTCGTGAATAACTCCGTTACACATATAACAGCGCTACTTCCCTATTACGGAGATATTGTCAAGCCTGATATATGGAATAGAATATACTCCATATATCCATTTTGTATCTGAGCTTATAGCGGTGATTTCTTTAAGGTTTTCATATACATTTCCCGCAATTGCAGCATTTTTAACGCGCCCAATAACTTCTCCATTCTCGATTTTAAACGCGGTCGCCAGTGGATTTGAGAACGCACCGGAAAGAATATTTCCCTGTCCTAACCCAAGAACGGATTCTACCATAATACCCTCTGGAATACCCTCGATAATGCTTGAAATAGATTTATCTCCGGGGGAAACTATGATATTCGAACTCGATGGTTGCGGTGGAGAGAAAATCGAGCGACTCGCACAACCATTGCTGCTATATCCCGATTTATGTGCGGTTGTTAAGTCGAATATAAAATTCTTAAGTACACCATTCTCTACAAGAGTTAACTTTTGCTTGGGTAATCCTTCCGCATCGAAAGGAACCGATGCAGTTCGCTTTTCGATTGTACCATCATCGACGATTGTGAGTTTTTCATCGAACAACTTTTGTTCGAGTTTATCGAATATGGGACTTGTCTTTGTATATATATTATTGCCGTTTATTCCCTGCATAAGTGGCAGCAGAACAGTGAACGCTCCACTCGGTGTAAATACGATTGGGATTTTTCCAGATTTCGGTGCGGGCACAATTTTCTCTGCATACTGCATAACTGAATCTATCTTATCGACAACAGGATTTATCGCTTCATTTATATCAGGTGGTATATGTGTCGAGCTATAAAAGTCCCATGCCATATATATATCGCCTTCTTTCACTCTTGTAAGCGCACCGCTGAGTCCAAATCTTGTTTTTTGATACTCCCCCGAAAAACCTTCGGTATTCATTAATTTTATTTTCAGCATCGATGCATTGCTTCCCAGTTCGGCATCGCAATCACCTTTATACTTTTCGAGTCTTCCCATAAGCTTTTTCCCAGCATCTGCAAGAGCCGGAATATCGACATCACGCACACTTGCATCATAAACTTCGAGTGCCGGAAACGTGTCTTCACCCGGGAATTTCAGGTCGAGTTCTTCACCAAATTTTGCTGCCGCGATAGCATCATCGAGCATATGTTGCAGAGCATCCGGTGCGGTATCAGTTGTTGCAGCTGTTCCCACTCGTCCATCAACGATAACACGAACACCATAGCCGCATTCACGCGTGCTTTCACTGCTGCGAATTTTCCAGCCTTTGAATCCTATAGCTCGAGATGTACTCTCAATAAAAAATACCTCGCCCTTGTCTACACGACCTCGCATTTTCTCCACGAGTTCCATTATTTCCCCCTATTGTTGTATATTTGTTTTGTGTCAAAATATATTTCGCAAACTAACCTGCAATCATAACATTTTTAATTCTTATATGTGGACTGCCTTCGGTTGTAGGTGCCCACTGTCCATCCTTTCCACAATATCCACCGGATGTATCCCATTCGAAATCATCCGCAATACCTTCGATATTTTTTAGCGTTTCAAAAAGATTACCCTGTAAAACAACATTGCGTACCATCTCGGCAATCGCACCATCGCGTATCATAAATGCGTGTCCGGCTGAGAAAGAGAAATTTTCCAATTCGGTTTGTCCACCATATGCATCGATAGCATATATCCCTTTCTCGATGCCGTCGAATATATTCTGGGCTTTATGCGGTCCCGCTTCGATTGCGGTGTTACTCATCCGCACTATAGGTTCGCATCTATAGTCTTCTGCACGAGCATTTCCTGTCGGTTTTTCATTTAATTTAGCGGCGGTTTGCCGTGAATGCAATCTACCAACGAGAACGCCTTCTTTAATAAGATATGTCTTCTCCGCAGGAACACCTTCGTCATCATATAATATCGTGCCTCGAATAGACGGCACTATTCCGCCGTCATCATATACATTTAGAAAATCGGGACCGAAGCGTCGCCCAAGCTGCATCATCTCCTGAGCTTGTGGATTCTCTTCGATATGGTCCGCTTCCGATAGATGTCCAAACGCCTCGTGTATAAACACTCCCGCAAGGGCAGGATTGAGAATTGTTGTATATACGCCGCCTTCTACATCCTTTGCTTCGACAAGTCCGAGAGCTGTGGCGATAACATCTTCTATCATCTTTTGCCGCTGTGCTATATCAGCGAAGGAATGTCTCGTCGCAAAGCTTCGATGAGCGGCTTGCACCTGTTTCCCATCGGTTGCACGCACAACACATCTAATTGTGCCATCGGCGCGAAATCTTTCGATACGAGTGCCCTCGGTAGTAAGCATATACAATTCCGAAAATTCCTCTTGATATCTAAGCATTCGCTCGACAATGCGGGCATCGCGTCCTTCGATAAGTCCATCGTAATCTTCGAGCAAGCGATATTTCTCATCCATAGAATGCTCTCGAAAATCATCGGTTAACTCATCGCTAATCTTTGTGATAACGGGTTCCACATCGGCGATTCTAATCGCTTCATCAGGCACAATTGCTTTCGATGCACAAATCGCATCTTCCGCCGACTGCTCGATATCATCGATGCTGTTGAATGCGGCAAAACCCCATCCGCAGCCGGGTAGCAGAACACGGACGGAACCACCCATATCGATACCCGGATTTACCGCCTCAGGAACGCCGTTGCGAAGAACCATTGTAA
>QNEG01000213.1 GCA_003645115.1 bacterium
GATGTGGGGAGTCCTGCGTGATTATTTTGGCGAGGAAGTAGCGGTGCTTCATAGTTATCTCTCTCCGGGTGAGCGCGCCGATGCATGGAGAAAAATTAGAAAAGGAGAAGTAAATTTGGTTCTGGGTGCACGCTCGGCTGTGTTCGCTCCAGTTAATAATCTCGGATTGATTATAGTCGATGAGGAACACGATGGCTCATACAAACAGGGAAGTTCTCCATATTATAACGCTCGAGATATGGCAATAACTCGAGGAAAATTCGAAAATGCACTGGTGATATTGGGTTCTGCCACCCCAGCTATCGAAAGTTTCTATAATGCAATACAGGGAAAGTTCAAACTAATAGAGATGTTGGAACGAGTGCCCGGCGCAAAACTTCCCAGTGTAGAGGTAATCGATTTACGAAAATTACGCTATCGAGAACGGATTTTTTCTCCACTGGCGAAAAGTTCTATATTGAAACGAATCGAAATGAATGAACAATCCATATTGCTGTTGAATCGGAGAGGTTTCTCCACTAGTTTAATTTGCCCCGATTGTGGATATGTGCCTCGATGTCCACATTGCGAGGTCACTTTGACATATCATCGAGTCGGTGATGAATTGAAATGTCATTGGTGCGATTATGAAACTCCAGCTCCGGATAATTGCCCGAATTGTAATTCCGATGATTTCAAACATCGAGGAAAAGGGACTCAAAAAATCGAGGTCCAATTGTATGATTTCGTGGAGCCAGAAAGAGTATTGCGTATCGATTCTGATGCTATCGGGCGGAAAGGTTCATTGAATAAGATACTGACCAAATTTGCATCCAATCCTGGTTCTATTCTGGTGGGAACACAAATGGTGGCAAAGGGGCACGATTTCCCCGATGTCACTCTGGTGGTGGTAATCGATGCCGATGTGGGAATGGCATTGCCAGATTTTCGCGCCGGTGAAAAAACATTACAATTATTATCTCAAGTTGCGGGTCGTGCGGGAAGAGGCGAACGACCGGGATTGGTAATTATCCAGACTCGACATCCCGATGAACCCGCTGTCCAATTTGCTGTCAATCACGATTACAGAGCATTTTTCCGCCACACTCTCGCTCGAAGGCAAATTCTGCAATATCCACCATATTCACGCTTGGTTAGAATATTGGCACAAAGTGAGGATTCTCATCGTGCGGAAAAATCATTGCGAACTATATTGAGAGCATTGCTTAAGGAAAATATTCCCGATGTAAAACCACTTTCTCCGACCAAGCCACCACTGGCTAAGCTAAAAGGTGAATATCGCTGGCATCTGCTGATTAAATCTGGGGACATAAGGAAATTATTGCCTTTCCTGAATCGAATTGCGCAAGCTCGTTTTAAGAATGTAAAACTTCGAGTGGATGTTGACCCTTATGATATGATGTGAACTATTTCTCTTTTCTACTCGAGTAGAACCCGTGCCAAAATGTGGGGAAAGAAGTCAGGAAAATGAGTCGGTAAGTCTCAATAAATATAAATACTATATTTTAGATAAAATATGAATTTCGAAGCAAATTCAGAGAATATTCACTCCATAGCATTTTCACTTGCAATCATTCCGATGGAATATTATTTTGTTAAAAAATAGTAAAAATTATTTCAGGATGATGAAAAAAGTGTAAATTTCATATTTAATGAAAATCTAACATAACGAGAGGAATATTGCTATGGCTATAATATTGGATGGCTCTGGATTGACAGTGGAGAAATTAGTGCGGATCGCTCGTGATGGCGAGAAAGTGGAAATCGCCCCCGAGGCAATGGACAGAATCAAGACCTGTCGAGCGATGCTGGAGGAAAAAATAAATGCACGAGAAATTATGTATGGAGTGAATACTGGAATTGGTGAGTTCTCCGAGGTAGTCCTAACCGATGAACAGGTAAAGCAATTCCAGAAATATCTGATATATAATCACTCTGCAGGAATAGGTGAACCAGTGCCGATTGAATATGTTCGTGGTGCTATCGCTGGAAAGATAAATGTCCACGCTCACGGAAAATCAGGGTGTCGCCCGGAAATTACATTAACTTTGCTGGAGATGCTCAATAAGGGAGTTACTCCAGTGGTATGCCAGAAAGGTTCTGTTGGCGCTTGCGGAGACCTGGCGCCAATGTCGCAAATCGCATTACTTATGCTTGGCGAGGGCGAGGCATTCTATCGAGACGAGCGATTACCCGGAAAAGTGGCATTAGAAAAAGCAGGAATAGAAATCCCAGGACTAAAAGCACGAGATGGTTTATCTATAATAAACGGTTCTAATCTAATTACTTCGATGAGTGCGATTCAATTGTTCGATATAAATCGGTGGCTAAAGCAGGCAGAAATTGCTTGTGCTATGACTCTGGAAGCACTTTATGCCAATCTCAAGCCCTATGATTATCGACTTCACCAGGTTCGAGGTTTCCCTGGAGCAGTTCGAACTGCTAAAGCAATTATGAAATGTATTCAGGGGAGTGACTTATTGAGCAGTGAATATAAACAACGGGTTCAGGATGCGTATTCTATGCGTTCCAGTCCGCAGGTAATCGGTGCCGCTCACGATGCAGTGCGATGGGCAAAACAGCAGGTGGAAATAGAACTCAATGGAGTAGGCGATAATCCGGTATTTTTCCCAGAATATAAGCTCACACTCACCGGTGCCAATTTCCAGGGAACACCAGTATCGTTGCCTATGGATATGGTCGGCGTCGCCGTTACTATGGTCAGTGTAATTTCGGAGCGAAGACTTAACCGATTGCTCAATCCCGCTTTGAATGTGGGATTACCACCATTTTTGACCAAAGGCGCCGGTATGATGAGCGGGATGATGCTCAGCCAATACACTGCCGATATGCAGATAGTCGAGCAGAGAATTTTATCTGTTCCCGCATCTATACAATCCATTCCAGCCGCCGCAGACCAGGAGGATTTCGTATCGATGGGAATGAACACCGCAATAAAGAACGATATGATACTGGATAATGCTTATGGCGTGCTGGGAATAGAATTTATGGCAGCAGCACAGGCTCTGGACTTGCGAGATTTTAACCCCGGTAAAGGTGTAAACATAGCAAGAAAAGTTATTAGAAAATATGTCGATTTCCTGGATGAAGATAGACCATTATATCCCGACCATAATAAAATGAAAGAATTGGTTAAATCCTGCGAAATACTGAAGGCAGTGGAAAACGAAATAGGCAGCCTGGGATAATCACATCCAAAAACTGTTTTATAACGGAAAGATTTTCCTTCCCGGTTTTTTTATATGTGCAGAAAAATTAAGCTTGTGTTAAACTATTGCGATATATATTATCTGTGTGAATTATACACCGATTGGGTGAACTATGGAATATCTGAATGAAATATCGCTGTATGTCATATTGGATATACCACTATTGGAAAAATTGGGGAAAAATCCCGAGTATATAATGAGAGAAACATATTTTTCTGGTGCGAGAATGTTCCAGTTGCGCCACAAAGAAGCTGACGAGGGTGAAATATATAGAATAGCCAAACGATTACTTCCGATAGCAAAAGAATTAGGAGCTCTATTTATAATAAATGATAGCTTATCGGTAGCGCTGGCATCGAATTCCGATGGAGTTCATCTCGGAGAGACCGATTTGCCATTGGCTGTCGCTCGAAAACTGGTAGAAAAATTCCATTCTGGTCAGGACTTTATTATCGGTGCATCGGTAAGTTCGCTAGAGATTGCTTTACGGGCTCAAAAACAAGGCGCAACATATCTCGGATATGGAAGTATATTTGAAACTCGAACAAAGGATAATCCTATTCCCGGTTCGATAGAGGAGTTGAAAAGCATAATCGATTCGGTGGATATCCCTACATTCGCTATCGGTGGAATAAATGAACAAAATGTGAACCAGATTGTTAATGCAGGTTGCAGAAAAGTGTGTGTTGCATCGGGGATAATCGCTCGAAAAAATCCCGGTAAATCTGCACAGGAAATATATGATATTTTAAATAAATCATAGATGGAATATCGAATGAACAGAATCATATTTACTATAATATTTATCAAAAATATTAGTCATAAATCCAAGTCTCCCCACCAACCATCATAGAATCTTTTCAAATGCTCATATGCTTCCTTATTCATTGTGCTCCTTTTAACATCTTTTGGCTTAAAAGAATACCTATATCC
>QNEG01000214.1 GCA_003645115.1 bacterium
AAAATAATAATGAATTTGGATTAAATCAAGAAATATATCATTAAATAAATTAGGATTATTGTATTTTTTCCTACCGGGAATTATAAAATGCAATCCCACCAGAGCGGGAAAAACCCAGAGCACAAATTCCACAGAGTGAAATATGGTGAATTTTTTATAAATGTCAAAGTGAAAAAGGGGGTCGTGATAAATCTGTTTGTTTTTCCGTAGAGGCACGGCGCGCCATGCCCTTACATATACATTTCGCTGAAATCTGAATTTTCGATATCGATGTCCCAATTCTGCGGATTTATTCGGATGTATTCGCGAATTTGATTCAATTCATCCTCATCGCGAACGATGTGTTCATAATAATTTCGTTGCCAGACTGGGAAAGCGGGCATATTTCGCAATTTATTGATTTGCTTGGATGAAACCATTTTAAATCGCCCAATGATTTTGGGCAACAACATTTTTCTGCGATGGATATGTGATGGGACATCGTTGTTATGATATGTTTTTGGTAGAGGCAATTCATGAATTGCCCCTACAGATGCGGGTTTTATCACAATTATTTAATGAAAATGATTTGGCATAATTATAAATTCATCCAATTCAACATTATCAATATGATTTTGTAAATCGAACCATGTATTTCTCACGATTTCGCCAAATTCATTCAAAACAAATTTCCCATCTACAATTTTGCCGATTAGAAATAATGCGGATTTTTGCAATAGTCCCTTATAAATTACCATGCACCGCCACCACCGCCGCCGAAACCTCCACCGGAGAAACCACTACCTCCACCTGATGCGCCGCTGCCTCGCGGTCTGGAACTCACCGCACCGTTCATCGAATTCAGTGCATTTCCCAGACTATTTATAAACATATAAGTAGTCATCGGTCGTGAGCTGACATACCAGCTCGGCGGTTGGTCGAATATGTCCTTAAATTTTTCAGTCCATTCATCTGCGCAACCGAGCACCATCGCATAGGGGAGTAGTCGTTCGAATACAGTGGGGTCATCTTTTGCTAACCGTTCTATTCTATCCTTTTCTGCGCGACGAACGAATTCCTCGAAACCCTTGGCGTGTAAAGTAAGAGCGGCGCCTTTTTTTGTCTTTCTGGGCATAATAGGTGCAAAAATGAAAAATGATATCGCCGAACCTATTCCGCCCCATAATATCGACCATCGATGTAATAGTATTATTCCCACTATCCCCACGATTAACAACATTAATCCCACTGCGCCATAGGTTCCACGAACTGTTTCCGGATTTTGTGGAAAATATTTTTTCTTCACTAGAGTGGTATATAACTGTGATTGCAGTGATTTTAATCTGGTATAAAATTTATTCTTGAGTGTGGAAATCAGTATCACTTGTTTTCCCTCGGGGATACCGAGACTCTCGGCAGATGTTTCCTTATTACTGCCCACCGAGAATAGAGCATCGAGAAAATTTTTCTCGAAAGAATTTATATCCTCACTGGATTTGTAATCTTTCAATAGAACTAATGCATAATCTCTGTCCTTGAGGAACAATAATTTCTTGGATTCTATTTCCACTATTTTCAAGTATCCTCGAACAGCTAAATCGACGATGGTGGATGTAATATCTGAGATATCGGCACGCTCGTCCATAATGGTTCCCATTTCGGCAGGAGTGACTTCCTCGGGCGGATTATAACGAACCATAACCGATGTATTTTTCATCGGGTCTCGACCAATCTTATACCATTTTCTGATTAAATAAATAAAAACAATAAATGGAAGCGGAAAACAGATAATCCAATCCCAGTTGTCTATAACGAACCATTTAAATTTGGCGAAAGCTGATGGCGGAGTAATTATTCCCTTTGGAATTCCCACCACTACAGAAAATCCCTCCATTGAATTGAGATAACCGGAAACAAATCTAATACCATCGGGGACAACTGTCCACTGACAATCTTGAGCATCGGAGCCCCATTTTCCAGTGTAGCAAGTAGCTTTTACATTGTCCATATTTGTGCCAGATGGCAAATAAACAGTAGCACTGGCAGAATGTATGGGCACTTCCCATTTGTGTCCGGTGACTTCCCACCAAAGCTCATCATAGTCATTGAAAAAATTGATAGCGCGAGTCACTCTATAAATAATCACATAATTTTGCACTCCGGTAACATATTTGTTGGGGTTTCCTATTCGTATATGAACATTTTTTCCTTGGTGAGAAATTTTGAATGGTCTCTTTTTGTTATTGCCATCAGTAACATCAATTATGTCTATTCGTAGATTATAATTATTGCCGAATTTGGTTTTGTATTTATAAATGATATCGCGATAAATCCCATGTCTGGTTTCGCCATCGAAATCTACTTGTATATTCTCGGTAACCACAATAGATGCATCGGGGCGAACCATTACCTCAACATCGAAATTTGTTATATGGTATGCCCATAATATGCAGGAAAATAATAAAATTGACAATCCGATAGACTTTTTCACAAAGCACCTCCATAAATTAGAAAGCTATGTATCCAATTTCGGCTCGATGGACAAATCCAAGCACTCCATAATTTTGAACGGAATAATTAAAAGTAATATTTTTATAGTGGATACCTGCGCCCGCAGTGAGACCATCCAATTGCTCAGAATTAGAAGGGTCATTTTCTGGTTTCGGTTTCAGTAAATATCCGAATCGTAGATAGAATGGTTTCAGGAAATCGAGTTCCAATCCTACTCGAGCACGAATATCAACATCTGCGGAAGTTTCTATCTGTGCACCGATTTCGCCGGGAAATCCTGGAAGGTCATAATATCCGCCTAATTTTACTGCCCATGGCAATGGTGCGCTATCATCACCGTATTTTGAGATAAGCAGTCCCAAGTTAGAAAATACCAATCCAGCGCGGAAGTCGTCGCGTTTATCATTATACATAATTCCCACATCGAAAGAGATAGCGGATTGTGTGAAAGTATCGATTGCGGAATAAAGTAATCGAGTATTCAGTCCTGCGGATAGATTGGCGAACATTTTTCGAGCATAAGAGCCAATAACCGCAAAATCATTTCCGGTGAATTCACCGGTTATCTCGCCCATCTCATCGGTTTGGATAAACTCTCCATAAGATACCAGATGGAATCCCAAAGAAAATGCCTCATTATCATTTAGCCGATTGGTATAGCCGACAAATCCTGAATTTAGCAACCCCCAGAAATTTCCGAAAGATGCGACAACCGATTGTTTTCTTCTCAAAGTAGTAGCGGCAGGATTGTATGTGAAACAATCGGCGGATTTTGCCCATCCCACCCAGGCACCTGCCACCGCTGATGCTTTCGCACCGGTATCTGTTTCAAGAAGGAATGGAAAAGCCACAGTGCCAGCTCCTGGAGAGGTGGAAAGTGCATATGATGAAATTACCAAGCAAAATATTATTGTTAGAAAAGTCAATGTTCTCATAATTACCTCGTCATTTATGCTCGACATTTATAAATATTATCCAGCGTTTTTTCCCGATTGGAATGCGTTTAAATTAGACTCCAAGAATTTAGCTGGGATGCGCGCCTGGATTGCTTCAGACCAGTCATCATCGGAGAATGGCAGGAAATTCGATAATGCGCCCAACAGGACTACATTTACTGCTCGGACAGTGCCGGCTTTTTTCGCCAGCGATACACCATCGATAATCAGCACATCGGGAACCTCATCTTTAATTTTCTCGAAAATATTTCTGGGATAAGTATCTGCGCCGGATGCTACGGTAGCCGGGACAGTCGGTCTGGAATTGACTATAACTTTTCCATCGGGCTTGGCATAATGAAGAGTTCGCAATGCTTCCAATGGTTCGAATGCCAACAATACATCAGCCTCACCGGGAGAAACCAATGGTGAATACACTTTCTCGCCGAATTTCACTGCGCTGACCACAGAGCCACCTCGTTGAGCCATACCGTGCACCTCGGATTTCTTCACATCGAAACCGGCGCATAATGCCACATCGGATAGCAATTCACTTGCCAGTATTATTCCCTGACCGCCTACTCCAGTAATGAATATTGATGTTACCGACATATATCCTCCAAATTTGGATTTTATCATTAAATTTAATTAGCAATGTTTTATCTATTTTACAAATACAATTTTTGAAACCGCCGTTTTACCGAGCGAGCGAATCTCGACCAGATAAACTCCA
>QNEG01000215.1 GCA_003645115.1 bacterium
ACTTTAGATTTCATATCATCTGGAATATCGATTTCCTTTCCATCGCCTTTACCACCTCGCTCATATTGATATGCCTTTCCATCCAAAATACTTACCACACCGGTAAAACTTTCTGCGGACCCGATAGGCAATGCAAATGGAACCACGGTATGACCGAACACTTCTACCAAATCATCGAGGACTTTTTCGAAATCGGCATTCTCTCTATCCATTTTATTTATGAAAAATATAGCCGGTTTTTTTCCCTTATATGACCAGGCTTGTTGAGTTCCTACCTCGATACCGGCTGGAGCAGAAACTAATAGAACTACTCCATCTACTACTCTAAGTGCAGAATAAACTTCGCCAACGAAATCGGCATAGCCGGGAGTATCGATAATATTGATTTTCACATCGTTATATGGCAGATGCATCACGGATAGATTCACCGAACTTTTGCGCTCCAGTTCGATTTGATGATAATCGCTGACCGTATTTCCCTCATCGACCGAACCCATTCTTCTGGTTATTCCGGCGCCAAAAAGCAACGCCTCTACCAGGGTAGTCTTACCGACTCCACTATGTGATAGCAATGCTATGTTCCGAATATTATCGGGAGTGTAGGTTTTCCCTGCCACTTTGTCCTCCTTGTTTTTTTGTTATATTACCAAAATAAGTGCTTAAAATACAGACCGATTCGATGATTGTCAAGCAATGTAATTTATTTATTCTAATTTTTTTTAACACACAAATTTCGATAGTTTTTGCGAATATTGGAAATCTTAATTATAATGTATGTCAACTCGATTAGTTGCGAGACAAATAAAATTAACCGTAATATAATGCGATATTTCATATACATAATAGGTGGATTGATTGCTTTTTCCATTCTGGCTACTACTTTGGTGCTGAAATCTGAGCAAGCTGAACAGAAAATTGTTAAAAAGAATGATATGGGACTGAGTCTTTCGGTGATGCCTAAAACTGCCACACCGGGTGATACTTTCTGGTTTGTTCTATCGGTTATTAACAAATCCAAGGATACTATCGAAATTGTTCTTCCCACTCCACTTCCGGCAAAGTTCACAGTATATCGTGATGAGCGCCCGATATGGAATTCCGATTATGGTATGATGTTCGCTCAAGTATTGACTTCATTTATCATTCCACCGGGAGATTCTATTCCGCTTAAGGCATTCTGGCTGGGAAAAAATAATCAGGCAAAATTTCAGCCATTAGGAAAATATGTAGTGGAGGGATGTTTACTCGGTATCCATAAGTGCATTCGTGATTCGCTGTGGCTGGTAGATTGAATTCGACAATCTGAAATAGAATTGGCACAAATTTTTATTATGGTCGATTTAGATTGACGAAATAGCATAATTATTTTTAATTAAATACGATAATAATATTATGGGGAGGGAAATATGCAAGCAGTAATAATGGCTGGAGGTTTTGGAACCAGGCTTCATCCATTGACCTATAAGCGCCCAAAACCTATGGTTCCAGTGGCGGGAAAACCTATGATGGAACGAGTGGTAAATTTATTGGTAAACAATGATTACACCGAGGCTATTTCTCTATTATATTATCACGGCGATATAATTTCTGATTATTTCGGCGATGGGAGTAATTTTGGCATAAAAATGCGTTATAAATCTGCGAAGGCAGACTTAGGAACAGTGGGTAGTGTCCGCAATGCAGAGGATATGATTAACGACCGATTTATAGTAATCTCTGCCGATGTCCTGACAGATTTCGACCTTAAGGAAGCGGTAAGATTCCATCGTGAGCGCCAGGCTCTGGCAACTATCGTCCTAACCAGGCATCCCACCCCACTTCAGTTCGGCATCGTTATTATCGATGATGAGGGAAAAATTAAACGATTTCTGGAAAAACCCGCCTGGGGACAGGTATTCTCAGATACTATAAATACGGGAATATATATACTCGAACCCGAGGTTTTAGATTGGGTGCCTAAAGGAGAATTCTATGATTTTTCACGAGACCTGTTTCCGAAATTGCTGGAAGCGGGGGAAAAATTGTATGGTTATATAGCTCCGGGATACTGGAGAGATGTAGGCAATCTACGGGAATATCGTCGAGCTAATGAGGATGCACTATGGGAGCGAGTAAAAGTAAAATTCCCCAGCACCAAACAAAAAATTGGAAATGGCGAGGTCTGGCTGGATGAAAATGTTCAAATCGAGGGAAAAGTCACTTTCGAGGGTAGAGTCCTGCTGGGGAAAAATGTAAAAATCGGTAATGGCGCATATCTGTTCGATACTGTAATCGGAGATAATACAATTATATCTCCCGGCGCAAATATCGAACGGAGCGTAATTTGGGACAATGTGAAAATCGAGGGAGGTGCACAGATTCATAACGCCACTATCGCATCCGGAGTCAATATCGGCAATAGCACACAAATCGAAGAACACTGCGTGATAGCAGATAAGTGCAAAATCGGCGATGAAGTGAACATATCTGCTGGAGTAAAGGTCTGGCCCGATAAGACAATCGAGGATAAGGCTGTGCTGACCGAATCGTTGATTTGGACCGACCGAGTTGGCGGAGAATTGTTCACTCGCTCACGAATCAGCGGAATAATCAACTGGGAACTCTCACCCGAATTTGCTTCCAAAATAGGAGCAGCACTGGGCGCAGCACTGGGCAAAGATGCCGAACTAGTGATATCCCGTGACTCCGATAGAGCCAGCCAGATTACAGCTCGAGCATTACTATGCGGCGCGATGTCCGCTGGTATGGATGTAGAAGATATTAGAATGACTCCAATCCCTACTATGCGTCAATATTTAGCACAGAATCCACGGAAAGCTGGTGTCCATATCAGGAAATCACCATATTACGAAAACAGACAGGACTTGATATTTTTTAACGGCGATGGCACCGACCTGCCCAATAAAATATGCAGAAAAATCGAGCAGTTGTTTATGCGCGAGGGAATCCCACGAGCAGATTATGAAAAACTGGGAAGACTCTCTCGACCTGGCGGTATTATCGAACAATATCAGAAGAAAATTATGGAAAATATAGATGTGGAAGCTATCAAGAAAAAGCAATTCCGCATAGTAATGGATTATCAATTCGGTGCAGCTGCCCAGGTAATGCCTGCAATTCACGAACTGGTGGGCGCCGAGGTTATCGCTCTCAATGCATACATCGACCCGAACCATCTTACCAAGACTCGCCAAGATAGAGAACAGGCATTCAAACGATTGTCCGCACTGGTAAAAACTCTGGATGCAAATATCGGCTTCGCTATCGACCCGGTGGGTGAAAGACTCACTATATGCGACGATAATGGAAATATCTATCAGGATAACCGATTACTATATCTGATAACCACACTATATCTTCATAATTATCAACCTAAAATGATAGCTGTGCCCATTTCTTCCACTATGGGAATAAATTTTCTGGCTCGGGATAAGGGTGTCGATGTAATGCACACTCGCGATGAACATCTGGGAATGATGGAAGCAGCATTGAACCCGAAAGTTTCTTTCGTCGGCGGAACCAGAGGCGGTTTCATTTTCACCAATTTCGGTTTCGCCTGCGATGCTATGTTTGCCGCTATGAAAGTCCTGGAAATGATGGCGAGGACCGATATGAAAATATCCGAACTGGCATCGGATATCCCCACTTATCACAGAATAGAGCATAAAGTCGATTGTCCCTGGCACGCCAAGGGAACAGTTATGCGCACATTGATAGAATACACCGAACAGTTCCCTCGTGAAGTAATCGATGGTGTCCGAGTAATCAAATCCGATGCCTGGATATTAGTCCTTCCCGATGCCGAATATCCTGTGTTTCATCTACTCGCCGAGGGAAAGACTAAAAAATCCGCACAAATACTAATCGACGAATACGCCAAATTGATAGAACAATGGCAAAGGGCAGTGTAAGAATAAGTCTCTCTTAAAATTACTGACAATGTTATCGTCAGCAAACTCGACTTCTCGGGAAAACATATCAATCATTTATTTATAAATTGCTTCTTCCATTCCATCCTCGCAATGATATTTATGACGGTATAGTTCACCTCCCGACTTTGACAGTTTGAAAATATAATATACTGCGTAACAATAGGATACACGGATTGGTGA
>QNEG01000216.1 GCA_003645115.1 bacterium
ACATAAAATTAAGAAAAAACGAGCGGAAAAGGAAAAGTTTCAAGGCACCAGATTGGGAGCGAGATATACCGACCAGGAAAATAGGCGAGTGGAAATTTCTGCTAATTTGATTGGCGAAAATAGATTTAATTTACAGCCCGATGAAGTCCCATCCGACTCGATTTTGAATAAAATTGTAACAAAATTGGCAAATAATCCGGAAGTAATACTCGTAGTGAGAGCATCGACTATTAAAGATGCTCTGGAATACAAGGAAATTTTGATGGAACATATCCCGACCGGTTGGGATTATGAGGAGCGCGTATTTTCTCAGGATGGAATAGAAAATGGAGTAGAACTGGTATTAACCGGCACTGGATTGATATATAGACCGCCACAGGTGATTCAGCCTGCCCAGGGCTATGAAATAGAACCGGGATGGGATAAAGTTTACTTTTCTATTAAACCGAATGCTTCCGCTGGAGTTAGCGAGGCAAATATTTATATCACTAAAAATGGAGACATTATCGAAAAATTCGATACTATGGAGACTTTCTGGGATTGGAATATATCTGGGGGAGAATTGCCCGCACCGGGAAATGAATTCCGTGCTCGAGGAGAAGTAATCGACACCTTTGGTCAGAAAGGTATCACTTCACAGGAAAGACTTCCAGTATTGGTAAAAAATATAAATGAGGTGCAGCAGAGATTGATACTATTGCAGTTTGCATTTGCTGGCGAACGAAGTGAATCAGAATTTACCAATGCCAGAATGGAATATGTTGCACAGCGAGTAATCGAGCGGATAGAGGCTGGAAATGTAGATGTAATAGTAGCCGGACATACCGATACTGTGGGGACTTTCGCAGGTAATAGAAAATTATCACTTCGGCGCGCTAATGAACAATTGCAAATTCTGAGAAAATATCTGAAAGCAATTTTATCTTTCGATAGTGATTCTACTCTAAATAGGTGGATTGCGAAAAATAATTCAAGATTGATTGCTAAAGGTTTCGGGATGTCCGAACCATTTAAAATAATTCGATTACAGGATGATGAAGAGGTTCCTATTAAGGTGGGAATAAATACACTTCCAGAGGGGAGAATAAAAAATAGGCGAGTGGAAATTCATTTCATTCCCCGCAAGGAAAAGAATCCTAAACCGCAAGCAGAAAATTAAACAGTCCGACAAAGTTAATTAATATCAAATAAATCGCTTGACATTATATTGGATGTAATTATTATGACTTAGGAGTCAGTTTCTTAATGTGCGGTCATTATGAAAGGAGGGACAGTGTCAACGAAGGAAAGGAGAGAAAGAGAAAAACAGCAGAGAAAGCGAACTATTATTAAGGCAGCATTAGAAGTGCTGCGCGAGGATGGTTTTGCGAGAATTTCTATGGATAAAATCGCCGAAAGAGCAGAATTGTCCAAAGGCGCATTGTATCTTTATTTTGAAAATAAAGAAAAATTGATTATTGAAATTTTTTGGATGCTGATGGAGAAATTAAAAAAGAAAATTAAAGACATAATATCCAGTGATGAAAAATTGGAACTCGAAGAAAAATTAAATAAACTTATAGGGATGGTTCTGGATTTCTATTCCAATGAAGTAGAATTCTTTGTTTTTATGAACAATGCATTGATAGGGCTTTCTTCCGATATGATGCAAGAACTCAAGAAAACCGCCGTCAATTTCAGTATCGAACTCAATGAAATTATGGAAAAATTGTTCGAGGAGTATAATCAGGACAGATATAAATATTCTACGCTGGAGATGAATATCGCATTTCGAGGAATTATTAAAAATTTCCTGGTGGAGAAATTTTTTGGTGTATATAAACAGGAAAAAATAAGACCAGAAATGCTGACCGATATATTTCTTAGAGGAGTTATGAAATGAAAAAATTCGACCACAAAATATGGGGTTGGAAAGTTGTTATTATTACTTTAATTGCTTTTGTGATTTTGCTGAATGCAGAAAGTATCACCCTGAAGGACTGTATAAGGATTGCCACAAGTAAGAATCCACAGGTTCTCGCTGCAAAGGAGGAATATTATTCGTCTGGAGCGGAAAGATATCGGTCTTTTGCTAATCTATTGCCATCGCTGAAATTTCAAGGTAGCTATACTCGACTGGATGAAGCACCATACACTGTGATGGATCCTACTTCTATTCCCTTTTTGCCACCTGATATGGAGCCTATGAGAATAGAAATGGGAAAGGCTGAAATGCAGAAACTAACACTCCAGATTACCGAACCGATAAGCGCTCGACTATGGACTGCTCATTCTCTGGCGAGCATTAATGTCCACAAAAATGAATTGAATTACCGGAAAGTTAAATTAGAATCGGTGCTTGAAGCTATCCAATCATACTATCAATTGCTTAAGGCAGAAGGATTCTTGAATGTTGCGCAGATATCAAAACAACAAATTCAGGCTCATATCACAGACCTAGAAAATATGTATGCACAAGGAATAATTCAAAAGAAGGATTTATTGCGAGCAAAAGTTCAGGAATCTGAAGTGGAATTATTGGTTCTACAGGCACAGAATGCGGTAGAGTTATCCAAAAAAGCATTGTGTATGGCATTGGGATTACCACTGGATTATGAAATAGAAATAGTAGAAAGCCTCCAATTTATCGACTATTCCAGTCCAATCGATTCTGTGTTGAAATGGGCAGAATCATATTCCATCGATGCAAAATTGATTGATTTGGGTGTGAAAGCTTCGGAAAAGCAAGTTAAATTAGCCTGGGAGGGATTGTTGCCAGAGTTCTCTGCTATGTTCAATTATGATTATCAAAAACCAAATAGACAATTGGAAATGGAATGGTATGATTCCTGGACGGCTGTGGGCGCAGTCCAGTGGAATTTATTCGATTGGGGCGGTAATATCGCAGATATAAAATCGGCAAAACATCGGCTGAAGCAGATGGAATATATACGCCAGTCCGCTCGACAGGGAATAGAATTGCAGGCGCGCTCCGCATATCTGATACTGGATGAAAAACGAAAGAAATTGGAAGTAGCCAGAAAAGAAAAACAAACCGCCGAGGAAAACTTTCGTGTTACCAAAGATATGTTCCACAATGGCGCAGCTACAAATGCCGAATTGCTGGATGCTCAATCCGACCTTACCAGAGCTAATATAAACATTAACAACTATATGGCGGATTTCAATATCGCAAAAGTTCAATTGAAATATATTACAGGAGAATTAGAAAAGTTAATGAATGAAGTATTGAAAAACGAGAGGAAATAATATGAGAAATGCGATGAAAACAGTAGCCGTTATGCTAATTATAATGTTATTTTTCGCAGGGTGCGGGCAAAAAGAGGGTCAGCAAAATGTGGATGAAAAATCTGAAGTCAGTGGATTGAGGGTAAAAGTAGTTCCCTCCAGAATCGGTTCAGTGAGAAATATGCTGAAATATAACGGAATAATTCGAGGGCATCGTGAGGTTAGTATCACTCCTGGAATGAGTTCTTGGATTACGAATATATTAGTAAAAGCTGGCGATAGAGTGCGCCAGGGACAATTATTGGTGAAACTTTCTCCCGAGCAATATAAGCAGGCTGAAGCACAGTATAATGCTGCCAGAGAAAGTTATGAGCGAATGAAAACATTATATGAACAAGGTTCTATTTCACGGCAAAGATACGATGAAGTTGAGGCTGCATATAAAGCAGCGAAAGCTGGTTTCGAATTAGCGGCAAAGAATACTGAACTTCGCGCACCATTTTCTGGGATAGTGGCATCGGTGAATATGGAAGAGGGTTCATATTTCAACGCTATGATGTCACCCACCGGAATACTCACTGTGGTCGATTTAAGCAAAGTCAAAGTGGAGCTGGACATCTCGGATAAACATATTTCTTGGATAAAAGAAAATCAAAAAGCATATCTTAAATGTGATGCTTTTCCCGATACAATCTTTGTGGGCAAGGTAAAAGAGATAGATGATGCCGCCGACCCCTACTCGGGAACCTATAAAATCACCACCATTTTTGATAATAAAAATGAGAAACTTAAAAGTGGTATGTTCGCTCGAGTAGAAATAGTGATAGAAGAGGCAGATTCTGTGATTGTAATTCCGCAGAATGCTGTAGTC
>QNEG01000217.1 GCA_003645115.1 bacterium
CAGAAACGAAAAGTTATCGGGCGAACATTTATCGATGTGTTCGAACGGGAAGCAAAAAGAATTCCCAATGCCCACTGGTTAGCTCAAGGAACACTTTATCCGGATGTAATCGAATCGGTATCATTCAAGGGACCATCGGCTACTATAAAGACTCATCACAATGTGGGCGGATTGCCAGATAAACTCGGATTCAAACTTATCGAACCACTGCGTGAATTGTTCAAGGATGAAGTCCGGAAATTGGGCAAGAATCTTGCCATTCCAGATGATATGCTATGGCGACATCCATTTCCCGGACCGGGACTGGCAGTTAGAATTCTGGGAGAGGTTACTCCGGAGAGATTGGATACACTTCGACAGGCTGACCACATTTTTATTCAGGAGTTGAAATCCGCAGGTTGGTATGACAAAATCTGGCAGGCATTCGCAGTCCTGTTGCCAGTTCAGTCGGTCGGTGTTATGGGCGATGAGAGAACCTACGAGAATGTAATCGCACTGCGAGCAGTAAATTCCGCCGATGGAATGACAGCGGATTGGTCGAAAATCCCCCAGGATATACTGGCAAAAGTTTCTACTCGCATTGTAAACGAAGTAGCTGGAATCAATCGAGTAGTCTATGATATCACCAGCAAACCACCATCCACTATCGAGTGGGAGTAAAAGATATTTCAACACAAAATCGAGGCATTCCAGCCAAAGACCGAGGGCAAAATCGACATAACCAAGGAAGATTGGGAAGATAAGAAATCCGCAGATAAACCGCATCGTTCAGCTTGCGGAAATAAGTCAGTTCTCTGTGTATATCTGTGTGTGTCTGCGGTTCTATTTATTATTCTGGAGCAATTCTAATGGTGGCGGGAATATGTTTTCCAATTCCAGTAGTTTCTGTTTTATTTGGGTTCCGGCGCCGAAACCGACTAAATCGCCATCCTTTCCAATTACTCGATGACAAGGAATAACTAACGGAATCGGATTTGCGGACAATGCTTTCCCCACTGCTCGAACTGCACTAACTTTTCCTATTCGATGAGCCAGCCGAGAATAGGAAATTATATTTCCATAGGGAATGGCTCTAGTCTCGCACCACACTCTTCGAAAAAATGCCGTTCCCCACAGACAATATGGAATCAGTGAAAATATTTTTCGTTCTCCATTTAAATATTCGAATATTTCCTCGACCAATTTCCCCGAATTATGAATTCCTTGTTGGGGGAATAATTTTATCTTGCGGAATTTTTCCATAGTCGAATTTAGGTTGGTCAATGAAATGCAGAATATAAAATTTCCATATCCAAATGCAGTTCCAGAGAGAATTCTATGTTCGAAATGGTGATATAGCACTTTGGGGAATTTTATCATAGGACCCCCTTATTTTTGCATCAGGAAAGCCTCGATAAATCCTTCCAATTCGCCATCCAGGACCCTATCCGGTTGTGATACCTCATAATTTGTCCGCAAATCCTTGACCATCTTATATGGATGCAGGACATAGCTTCTAATCTGACTTCCCCACTCGATTTTCTTTTTTTTCTTTTCCAATTCAAGCTTGTATTCTTCTTCTTGTTGTTTTTTTAATGCCAATAACTTAGCGCGTAGCAATTTCATCGCTTTCTCTCGGTTCTTATATTGTGAACGTTCCGCCTGACAGGTAGCAATAATCCCGGTGGGAATATGAGTAATTCGCACCGCTGTTTCTACCTTGTTCACATGCTGACCACCATGACCGCCAGCGCGAAATGTATCCACCCGCAAGTCATTTTCATCGATTTCTAATTCATCACTTTCTTCTGTCTCTGGATAGGCAAATACCGAGGCAAATGATGTATGTCTTCGGCTATTTGAATCGAAAGGGGAGATGCGCACTAATCGATGAACTCCTATTTCCGCTTTCATATATCCATAAGCAAATTTTCCTTTTACCTCAAGGACTGCGGATTTGATACCGGCTTCTTCGCCATCGAGTTTATCCAGCACGGTAGATTGCCAATTCATCCGTTCGAAAAAGCGCAGATACATTCTCAACAACATTTGTGCCCAATCTTGAGCCTCGGTTCCGCCAGCACCAGAATGGATTTCAACTATTGCATCTGCATTGTCATCAGGTTCGGAAAGATAATTCTCTATTTCGAATGTGCGAAGTTCCTGATTGATTTTCTGGTATTCTCGAGTCAATTCGGCATAGTCCGGACTATCTGGTGGAATTATTTCGGCAAATTCGAGAAAATCATTTATCCGCTTTTCCAGTGCACTGGCGCGTTCCAGTAATTCCTCGATTCGCTTTCTTTCCTCGGATAATTTCTGTGCAGTTTCCGGATCATCCCAGATATCCGGTTGGGTCAGTTTATTATCGATATCCTTTAATTGCTGTCGTTTTCCCGGCAGGTCAAAGATACCCCCGTAAATTTTCGAATCGCGTTTTTATATCATCTACTGAAATATCCATATTGTTTCTCCCTTTTAGTAAAAAATAATCGATAATACCATTTCGGGCAAATTATTTATGTTCGTTATTCGGTTGTTTTGGATGAAGTTTTTCCAGCAAATCCTGACAAAAATTATGGATTTTGCTATCGGTCGTTTGGGCAGATATTTCATTTTGCTTAACACTTAATGTATTTATTGGTGAGATTCCGATGATATTTTGCATATTGTGGAAAGTCTTTTCATCTCCGCTCCCGCCCATAGTAGCGAAAAATGCGATATTTTTTGGGAATTGTTTCCAATAATGATAAATATAGGTTCGCACTGGCGCGGATATAGTCCATGCCCACACTGGAGTGCCGATTATTATAAGGTCATAATGTGCGGGATTGTGTTCCGGTTCCGCAATATCGGTAAGCCTTTTCCTCGCCGCTTGATAACCACTTTTGAGATATCCCCACAGTCCAGAACGATTTGTTTTGTCGATGATTTTTTCCACATCTGCATTTAATATTTCCGCAATTTTTAGCGCTATCTTTGCTGTGTTCCCGGTGCGAGAATAATAAATCACTAATATTTTAGGATATTCACCCATAATTATAGTATTATGGCGGAGTAAAATTATGTCAACGGTTTTTTTAATAAATATAAGTAATTCGTCGGTTTATCGAAACAGAATATAGCAAACGCAGATACACACTGATAGACACCGATAATAGAATTGAGAATATTGAACGAGAGAATGGAACTCGAGCATTAAGATAAATTGACAATTAAAATTACAATCATATATTTGGAATGATTATTTTCAAAATTAGATGGTGAGGTTTAGCTATCATCCAAATATAGAGAATCAGGAGGATTAGGTATGCGAGATATAGAGGATAAGACACTTTGTGCGTTGGGAAAGAAGCCGGTCGATTTGTTAATCAAGAATGCACGATTGGTGAATGTGATTTCTGGTGAGATTCATCCAGCGAATATAGCGGTGCGAGACGGCAGGATAGTAGGTTTCGGCGATTACGAGGCGGTAGATGAAATCGATGTAGCGGATTCATTCGTCGCTCCCAGTTTCATCGATGGACACATACATATCGAGAGTTCTATGTTGACTGTGCCCGAATTTGCTCGAGCAGTAGTTCCATTAGGCACTGGCGCAATTGTCGCCGACCCGCACGAACTCGCAAATGTCCTCGGATTAGATGGAATTCGATATGTCCTCGAACAACGAGAACGATTGCCATTGGATGTATTCGTAATGTTGCCATCTTGTGTTCCCGCCACGGATTTGGAAACCAGCGGTGCCAGATTATCAGCTTATGATTTACACTTGTTGATAAATGAACCTCGAGTGGTAGGGATAGGAGAGATGATGAATTATCCGGGAGTAATAGCTGGAGAGCGAGAATTATTATATAAACTCCACATCGGCAGAGATAAAGTAGTGGATGGACATGCGCCGGGGTTGACCGGAAAAATGCTGAATGCTTATGTGCTCGCCGGTCCGCGCTCCGACCACGAATGCACCACTGTCGAAGAAGCTCGTGAAAAATTGAGATTGGGATTGCATATTCATCTTCGTGAGGGCTCATCGGAGAAAAACCTGGTGGATATTTTACCTTTAGTGAATCATAGCAATTGGAACAATTTTAGCTTTGTGACCGATGATAGACATCC
>QNEG01000218.1 GCA_003645115.1 bacterium
ACATATATTAGATGCCATATCCAGGATAGAGCAATATACCAGCGGGATAACTTATGAAGATTTTATGGAAAAGCATCTTATATAGGATGGAGTAATCAGACAAATCGAAATAATTGGCGAGGCTACAAAAAGATTATCCGAAAAAATTAGAGAAACTTATTCTCAAATACAATGGAAAGCTGTAGCAGGAATGAGAGACAAATTGATACATAATTATTTGGGTGTAGATTTAAATGCTGTCTAGGATACCCTCCAAAAGGATATTCCGGTTTTGAAATGCATAGTAAGTAAAATTGTTGAAAGAGGGAAATAAATAGGTTATCTTGTTGATATTTTCAGTATCTCACTCTTCCGATTTTAGATATCTATCCTATTGCCATTCGGTTTAGATGAGATATTATATTTCCTCGTTCGAAAAATGAAAATTAATAAAATATATTCATTTACTCAAAACAAATTACTTTTGGTATTTGTAAAACTATCATTTAGTAAAAAATCTTTAGAAAGTTGTTCATCGGGAATTTTCTTTTCTAATGGTAAATATAAATTAACCGGAATATTTAGTTTTTTCAGATAATTACAAAGTATTGGACCAACTATTTCCCATTCCAGCCAGCCGAGTCCACATCCCAGTGATGGAACAGCTAAAGATTTTATGCCCTCTTTCTCGTAGTTCTTAACAAGCCATTTCAAACCATTTTCTATACCAGTAATGTCAGCTTTTTCTTTCCAATGTTTCTTGGTCGGGAAAAGAATAAACCAGGTTCCTAAATTAGCATTCGATAATTTTTCTGGTTCATCTGCCAACTGATAATCCAATGAAGTCTCTCCCTTATAAAGATAAGGTTTCCCTATTTGTAAAATATTTTTTTTACATAAGTCCTGATAAGTCACATATAAACGCGGGAATTGATATTTAGCTCTGGAGGCAAGTCCTTTCCCCATTACACCAACTGTATTGACGCTTATAGTAAGTGTTTGCATTCTTGAGAAAAACATATCTCCCTCCACAAGAGAAAGAGTCTCTGTAAGTGGAATTTTCCGAGTAGGAAGAAAGAATAGTTCAGGTTCTGGAATAATAGGAATATTTTTCTGACAAATTTTCCGAACTTTACCCAAAGCCTCACGATTCGCTACATAGATATCACTAATATATTTTGGTTCCACTCTATCGGGAACCAGGCATTCAGCCATTAACTTTCTTTTAGAACCATCTTCGGGTGCCCACCATTCTCTATCCACCTGTTCTTTTATATTCTTAATGTTTACTTTCGACACCGTTAAGAAATCTGAATTTGGACTTGCGGCATTACCATTTGTAACTATAATACCATCTTTTTTTAATATACTATTCTTAATACCGATAACAGCAATATCATCTATACCTTTCTCCTGCGAAACACGATATAACATAGCATTTCTTGGTTGAAAATACAGATTGACAAAATCCCATAAGCATCTTCCATCAGCTGTTTTAATTGCATTTCTAATTGAAACGATTTCTTTGTCGTAGATAGAAGTATATTCGATGTTTTCTTCTTCTATGTGCTTATGACATAGAATTCCTTTATTTAAAATTGAATGAAGATTATCAATATGTGTAATATAATAAAGCCCTCTTAATTTTAGCATTTTATTCCTCCGGATTCAAATATCTATCTTCGCTCATTAGATAATTTTTCACATAATCGCATATAGCAGATTCTATTGGCTGGAATCGATGCTCATAGCCTGCTTCACGAATCTTTTCCATTTCTGCCTCCGTGAAATATTGATATTTTTCCCTGATATTCACCGGCATATCGATATATTCGATATAAATATTTTTCCCCACAGCCATAAAAACCGATTCCACTACCTCATAGAATGTATGTGCCTTTCCCATTCCGCAATTGAATATTCCATTCAGATGTGGATTATTATAGAGAAATATAGTCATATCCACTACATCCTTTACATATACGAAATCGCGTTTTTGAGCGCCATCGGCGAACTTGGGATTATACGATTTGAACAGTTTCATCTTGCCAGTGGCTCGTATTTGTTCAAACGCCTTATGAATTACACTTCGCATTTCTCCCTTATGATATTCATTCGGTCCATACACATTGAAATATTTTATTCCAGCGATTTTATCCAGTATATTATTGCGCAGTGCCCATAAATCGAAAAGATGTTTGGAATATGCATACATATTCAGCGGTTTCAATTTATGTAAATTTTTATGGTCATCGGAGAAACCCTGAGAACCATCGCCATAGGTAGCCCCACTGGATGCATACACCAATCGCTTATTATTTGACACGCACCACTGGGCAATTATTTTGGTGTATTCATAATTGTTCCACATCAAAAAATCCGCATCGGTTTCTGTAGTGTCCGTGCAAGCGCCCATATGAATTATTCCATCGATTTTTTCTGTCCAGTCGCCCAACTGAATTGTAGAGATGAAATCATCCTTGTGCACAAAATCGGCGAATCTAAGATTGACCAGGTTGCGCCATCTTTCATCGCAACCCAATTCATCCACTATGAGAATATTGTCCACTCCACGCTTGTTTAATTCACATACTATGGCGCTGCCGATAAACCCGGCGCCACCGGTTATTACAATGTCTCCCATAGATTACTCCAATAATTAAATTAGCTATTACCTCTGGTTATTTAAGTCCATCTGTGATTGATATCTTCTATAGCACATGAATGCGTTGGAACAAGTTCCCGCCAGAAATTTATTATTCAAATCGAAGTTTATTTATCACCATTCCAGTCAGCAATTTGGGATAGAAATCGGTGGATTTTTGAGGCATTCTTTCGCCAGCGCCAGCTATTTCTTTTACCTGTTCTATTTTTGTCGGATTCATATAGAATACTCCGATTACTTTTTCATCCTCGTTCATATATTCGAATCCTTCCTCTCTATCGCGAATGTAGTATAGATTGCGTTTTTCCTCCAGCGCCTGCGTATCGATACCGAGAATATCTTCCAGTATGAGCTTATGCAGTATCGAGACATCCAATCGCTTCCATTCTGCTGATACCGGTTCGGTAATTACTCTATCCATTATGGATTCATCTTTCAGTGTCAGCAACAGGATTTTGTTTCCGTATCTGCTGGAGGGCACAAAAGCGAAAGAATGTTTTCCTTGTTCTCCGAATTTTGCAAGTTTTTCCATAGTTTCCTCGAATTGATTTTTCCGGCAGGATGGGCATTGGAACTCGATTTCCTCTACATCGAAATTTTCTTTCACTGTTCGGAGAAATTCATCAAAATCGAAATTGGTGATAGAATGAACCACTCGATGAGTGGGCAGTATAACCAATCCCGGATCGTCCATATTCACAAATGTCATCATCCTGTTTTTGAATGTCTCTGTGGCATTCGATTCCGGTTTCAATCCCTTATTAGTGCATTCCTGCCAGTAATTTACTGCGGTCTCGTATCTGTGATGACCATCGGCGATAAACAATGTCTTATCCATCATCGCTTGTTGGACTACCCGTATAGTAGCATTATCCGTGACCGTCCATATTTTATGCAGATTTCCGAACCAATCTTTTGCCACAAAATCCGGTTCTTTCCCGGCGATAGCTTCTCCCAGTGCGTTATCGGCTTGCTTTTGTGGGTCAGAATATAGCATAAATATATGTCCCACTTGGGCGCGTGTATGTCTAGTAAGGTTCAATCTATCTGCCTTGGGACCGGCGAGTGTTTTCTCGTGAGCCTTGACACCTTTTCCCGGCGGTTCCAATTCTCCCAATGCCACAAATCCCTTTCGCACTATTTTCTCACCATTTACCTCGAATTCTTGATGATATACATAAATAGCGGGGGTTTCCGCCGATTTGAGAATATTTTCTTCCAACCAACAATTCAAATATCCCGCAGAACGGACATAATAATTATGGTATTCATCATCGCTGGCAAATTTTCTACCCAACACTATGCGGATAAAATTGTTCGGATGGCGAGAATAATATTGTTCGCGCATCTTATCGGTAATTTTATCATACGGTTGAGTTACCAATTCGGTCAGGTCGTTGCCAAATTTTTCCGCCGAATAAGTTATTCCCCTGAATGGATGAATCTTAGCC
>QNEG01000219.1 GCA_003645115.1 bacterium
CTCCAAGATAATCGGTTGAAAGAAGAGAATCTTTAATTATTATTTCTCTCCATTCTGTAGTGCAAATTGAAGTGGGTTTATACGACGCTGCATTCGAGGCAAAAACAGGATGAAGTCTTTGTAAATCACCATTATCTTGTCTGATAGAAGAACTAAGCCAATCGAACCATTTTGCTGTATCTACTACATAAGCTCTCGCTCCAATGCTATCATACACTATATTTTCAAAAACAGGACCGGTAATAGATATGGCAAAATTATATACAGAATCCAAATCTCTATTTAATATAGCGATTTTTACAGCACCGCTGTCATTAACCGATGGGACAACTTCGAGGAGACTGAATGTTCCTCCTGTGTCTATTGTGTCAATAGCAGTTCCTGAACCCCAGCCATCTGTGTCTATTGAATAACTGATGAGAGAATCGAAATCAAAATAAAATGGATCAGACCAAACATTGTGACCATTTAAATATCTTTCTCTTCTTTCTGGATCATCCGATAGTATTTTAAAATTAAACCCCCATGAATGCCTGGATGTATGTGTTTCAGTAATTATAATTGTTGTGTCTATAATTGTGGTATCTCCCTCCCAAGTAATTGTATCATTGAAATGTGCTTCACCACACCAATTAGCAAGGATTTCAACTGAACCGTCCCAAACACCGAATTCAGGAATGGTAAATGTTGAAATATCACTGGTATCCGATTCAACGATTCTATCGCCGAGATTCGAGAATATCTCATATAATGAAGCAATGGGATATTGAACAATAGAAGTATCACCGAAATATGAGTTTGTTCCATCGTGTAAAGAATTATGGTTATATCTTATTGTGGAACCATCGCAAGATGATGTTCCTGTTTGCCATATATCCTGTCGCCAGCCACGCAACAGATGTTCCTGGATAAGGTTTATTCCAAATTCTAAGGGGATAGTCGAACCATCATGTTTGAATTGATATTCCAGATATTTATGAAGAAGTGAAAATGTATTAAGCATAGATAACTGAGAAACATCGTAGTAGTATAGGAAACCATCGTATAGACATTTCCTAATATAATTAGGAACATGATTTTTAAGCCCATCGTGGGTCCACTCCATAACACCTATGCTTTTTATTTTAGGTAAATATCCACAACTGTCATAAAACTCAAAAAGCGTATCTTCGAGATAACGATAGTTATGGTGGTCATTCGGTGTATTCACAATCGAATGCATCAGATAAGGTTTCATAACAGTTCGCTTGCAAACGGCAGTATCGGAAGTATCTGCCATTTCTATGAATGCGGAATCCAAAGTCGAACCCATAAACATAGCAGGTGTCGAATCTGTATCCCATGTATTGAACTTATAAGTAGTAGTAGTGGAATCAGGTTTTGTGGTTTTAAAGTAATTTGTAGTTCTACCAACAATAGGTCTATCATCTACTGTAAAATTCATAAACATTCCACCAAAATCGATGCATCTTCTACATGTATCATCCGGACACAAAGAATCGAAAATCACCTCGTATTGCATATATGGAGAATTTCCGATAGTTGTGTATATAGAGTCACCCTGTAAATTTATTATCCATCCAAATTCTTTTGCTACAGAAGGTTCCAGATGAATACCTATCTTAGTTTGGCTGGAACTGCGATAAGACCTTATTGTATCTATTGCTATTTCTAGTGCTTTTTGCATCCAATATGCTTCTTTTCTATCGGTGGTCAATGAATTCCACCATCTTATTGTGCTATCGGCGGAATCGGGTGGCATCAATGATGGGACACGAGCGTGATGCCATTCGCAATTCATCCAATCATTACCAAGAACTATCCACTTTATTCTATCCAATGTGCTAGTATAACCTTCATTTTGGCGAAGTTGCGCCCACGGTCCTGATGTTCCCCAGCAAAACTGGCAAAAATGGCTAATATCTTCTGCAAGGTCGTCCAAATTTGTGCAGCCCGAATCCTCATCGTGTGCATTATAAAACGCAGAATCAGTTATCGCGTTGTATGTAAAAACCATACTACCATCCAAAGAATCCACTACTTTATGCATTTGAACCAATCCGAATTCGGCAAATCGAGGAGGTAGTTTCAATGTATCCGAACCTATTATTACATCGAGCAAACAGGTATCGCAATACAGTGAATCGTCTGCATCGTGCCAACGCATTGGACCGATATTCTGTTTCCAATAGTAACCATGACTCCTTAATATTTTCAATCCGATATCTGTCATTTTTCCCAAATACGCAGAATCAATTCTTCCGAAATCATAGTATTGTAAGCTATCGCTACCCCAAATACTCCATTTGAAAGGGAAATTGGTAGTTCGAGCATTATAAAGCGTATCCGGTATTCGCCACATTCCATAACCGATACGAAATCTGTCATCGGGTTTATTATTGAACCATGATGGGATAGTATTAACCCCATAAGCATTCGTGCCTAAAATATTTTCATTCCAGTCTGCAATTTTGTTATTAGGAATAACTTTCAGTGTATCCGATGGACTCTGGGCGAATATACTCGTGAATAATGCGATTAGAAATATTATAATCAAAGACATTCCACACCTCCTTTACATAACGACAATTTTTTTTATGATTTCCTGTCCATCGTTCGTTTTTATTCTAACAAAATAAAGTCCGCACTCATCGGGGACTTTTAGTGTCGAGGTGTGGTCGGTTTCTGCTATCATTTTCCCGGTAAGGTCATATAGTTTTGCACTACTAACAATCGCGGATAATCGGCAAATAGAATTTGGACTAACTGGATTGGGAAATAGAGTATATTTATAGTCCCTTTCATATTCTATTTCACCTATCTGCATATCGTCAATTTTGTGGATAAATAACCGTCCCGTATTGCACGAATATACAAAGGAATCTTGAGCACAGACATACATTCCGAAGGGACCGAATGCATAAGCGAGTGTATCGGGATTTGCAGCATCGGACATATCGAATACAAATACTCCTCCTGCTGTGCCGGCATAAAGAATATCGCCTAACAAGTATAGCCAATGCCATCCTTCGCTCATTTGCCAATCTGAAATATGCGATATTGTATATATACTTCCAGGTTCTTCATATTTCCAGCAGCCGATATAACCTTGACTTCTCGAAACATACACAAGACTGTCATTACCGACAATGTCCCATGGCCAAAAACCTTGAGGGTCGTGAGGAACTCCACCCACCCAAGAAATTGTATCAAACGAAACACCACTAGTGGGACCATAAGGGTCACCGACAGATATTATCAACCATTCTATACCATATACACCTTCAAATGTATCATCATATGTATAATACCTCGTACGAAAAACCGTCGGATAGTCTATATATGCACCAATATATGTAAACCCGTCTCCACCAAGTGTTATGGTGTATAAATCCCATTCAGGTAGATATCTAAACCCATTTACTCCTCCCCAACTCCAGGTTATCACTACTGCAGTATCTCCAGCGGTATTCTGCGAAGCGGCGCAGGAAAAGCCTATGATATGGATACCTGGACAACAATAACTGTCTATCAAAGCGGGATAAGTCGAGTCGGGTTCATATCTTCGCCAACAGTATCCATCACAAGCAATGAGAAATTCACCGTCCGTGCATAAACTTGTTCCACTGCCAAATGTTGTGTCCAGTGAAGGACTGGACGGGTCGGAGATATCCACCGCATAAATTTTATCCGTTGCTGCGATAAAAGCCCTGTCGCCAATTACAGTCAATGGGCGATATCCAGTAGAGGAGTGCGAGAAATCATCACCACCGGGTGATGTCCAGGTGCCGACAAGAGACATGTTGAAGCTTTCGGCAAACACCACCCCGAAAGCGAGGGAAAGAAACAAAACAAAACAAATGATTCGGGTTAACATTTTTATACCTCCTAAATAGTAATTATAGGGAAATTTTCTCGAATGTCAAGTGGAGAGCGGGAAATATCTACAGATTTGAACCGGGATTCCCCAGATTACACGGATGGGCAGGATTTACAACCTATTGTTGAAGCGCCTTGCAGGAAGCATTTTTATTTTACCACCACAATTTTTTTGGTTATTTCATTTCCATTATTC
>QNEG01000220.1 GCA_003645115.1 bacterium
AAAAAAAATGGTTGGCAATCGAAATTTATAGAACTCTACAGAAATTAGCGTATCAATAATACCTTGTGAACATAACTTCTTTCCGATACATCTATTTTTATCAGATACAATCCCGATTGCAAATTCTCCCCGTCCAATCGGAATCGGTGTTTTCCTGGACCAAGTATGCCATTGTATAAGGTGGCAATTTTTCTTCCCTGGATATTAAACAGCGCTATGTTGACTTCCCGACTATTCTTGTCATCGGTTCTATCGATGAATAAGTCTATTGTAGTTGATGAATTAAATGGATTCGGAAAAGTGTTCACAGTAAAATTGTTCTCTATTTTTAAATCACTATCGAAAATCCCCGAACTGCCGATGTAAATATATAATGCTATAGTATCGGTTATCTCGAATGGAGCAGATGTAGAAAATGAAATCGGAACGACCAATGAAGTATCATCGGGGCAGGAATCCATAATCCGGAAATATATAGGATTGGATAAATTATCGGTGACTGAACCGGGTATTATATCGCCAAATTCACTTTCTATCGCTATCGGTTCGATATATTCTGTGGCGACCGGTAAGGCTACAGTTTCATAAGCTGGTTCGCCACCGGCGTTTTTTATTTGGAAAGTCATCTTAATTTCCTCGCCAGCATCGGGTATCCCATCACCATTTCCCGATACATCGTCGTATTGCAGTGAGCCATAATAAAACAACCAAGGCGGGGAATGGTCTCCAGGAGTGATAGTGGTTATCCGCAATGCTCGTCCCGACTCGATGGGTAAACCACCACCAGATGTATATCCATCGGGATAAAAATAGTATTGCAATCCATCATCCTGATGGGGAGATTCTATTCCCACACTGTAATTTGTCATCGGAGTATCACATAAATTATAATAGAAGTATATTTCATTGTAAGCGATACTATCCGTATCACAAATCACGATTTGAAATGTGACTCTATTTTCCGTATAATAAAATTCTATATTATCATATTGGATGATGAATTGGTTGCTCGATGAATCATAATATGAATAAATATCGCATCCAGTTCTGTGTGGAGCTAAATCCGCCCATAGTGGAGAAATTATTCCTGCTGGAGATTCCAGCGAATCGGGAATTTCATATGGTTCGGGACTTACATCGGAGATTCCAGGTGGAGCAACAAAACCATTACTGGAGACAGTTATGCTATCATACGATTGGTCGTAGAAATTTAATGTAAATGGCAAAGCGATATTAGCCTGGTTATCATCAGAATCGGTTATTTCGGTGATTAATTCTCCTATTTCTGATATATCATTCCATTGGAATGTTGGCGCCAACCCCGATGATATATCGGTCTCATCGATTATATAGTATCCGAAACTATCCGGACCGGTCACTATATCACAGGGGAATTCTGAAGTGCTCAAGTGGATATGCAATGTGTCCCAAAACTCATACATCGGGCATTCGCCGAATATATGTATATCCAAAGTAAATTCTGTGGATGGTGGTATTTCCGGCATAACTACGAATAGGAAATTGGGGAGACTTTGCGAACTGGAGAGTCGAGTTAAATTGCCAAATCCCACACTATCGCAATAGAAAATTGCAGGATAAGTGCTGGTGGTCTTTCCGAACAATGAAAATCCATCCGCTTCGGTCTCATTCTCCAGTGTCAATTTAAGAAATATATGTTCGCGTGGCTCTATTAAACCATTGCCGTTTCCGTAGGGCGGATTGTCCAATAACTCGATATTGTAATCGGTTATCTCGAACCGATGAATAGCTGGAGAAGGTTCGATATATCTATACCAGGGTCCCACATCTTCGCCAGAAATCTCCATTAAAATAGGTATCGAGGAATCGGCTATATGGTTGGAGGAAACCATAAATTTAATACTATCGCCAGATACGGTATCATCGGGAGCTACCGAGGGAAATACAGTCTCCGAATCCAGTAGAGTTATTTGCGGGTCATTTATCCTGACCACACCGGAAAGTTCGGGAGAAGTCGAATCGCCTAAATTGGTTATACGAGGAATGAATGCGATAGTCTCTCCCGGATTAAGTAATCCATCGCCATCGCCGACTATATCTACAAATTCCACCGGTGCGGATGAAATCCCTATCCCACTCAATATCACATCGATTGTATCCACATAGGGATAGATATTGGAACCGGTAACCACTAAAATAACATTTTCTTCTTCCACCACATCGATTGTTATTCCAACCTCGACTATCCCCTCTGAGTCGGTGATTCCATAGGAGAAATTATCGGCTTGATGAACAGCTACTCGTGCGTTTGAAGCTGGTTCATCTCCATCCCGAGATACTTGTATATGAAGTAAATTATATCCAAGCGATAATGGTTCCGGACATATAACTTCTGCATCGGTGATAGGCGCTGTCCATGCGCGCATCTCGGGACTTCCAACCAGTGTGGTGGTCAAATATTCTATCCGTGCAGCATATCCACCGCCGAATTCTGAAAGCATCTCGTTTTTCCCATATGTATGAGCTGCGGCGAGTTCAGTCAGTCCAGCTGGAAAAAATCCCTCGAAAATGTGCTTGGATAATGATGAACGCTCCTGACTATTAGAACTGGTCCTCGCCTGTCCATACCAAGCGACTCCACCGGTGGGATTAGAAATAGTTCCCGAACGAGTGACCTCCTCACAGGGCGATCCATCCATATGAAAAGAACCCATCGAACAGGTAATAGAAACGAAGATGGGCAATTTTTTTCCCGATGCGGTATGAAGTAATCCGCCGAAAGGAGACCACCAATCGCTTACTCCCTGACCTCGAAAAGTAACGAAATTGCAACCAGCCGCCAGATAAGGACGAACTGTGCTACTATTATCTCCGGAGCATTTTGTAAACATCCTCGCGGAGCTATAACCAGCCAGACTACATACTTCCATAGCATAGCTCACCGCTGCCAGATAAGAAGAATCATCTGGTCCGCCATCGAATGGACAATCTTCTTCCCGAACCACTCCAATAGCTCGTGCATACCAATCATCGGTGGTGTCAGGTTCCTTCTCATAATTGAGATGTTTCAAAACGACCAGTTCCAATTGGGAGTTATTATCCACCGACATTCTGCCCGGAAATATATCGGGGATAATGTCATCGCCATCGACTGTGCAATAGTTATTGTCTCCGATACCGGTAGAATAATCATAGAAAGTGGGAATATCTTCGCTATCACCGACTATCAGCAAGAATATCGGTGGTATTGTCCAGTTGTAATACGCATCTGTTATAAAATCTTTTATAGCATCTATAGATGAGCCGATAGTATCTGTCAGTGCGATAATAGTTGGCATTCCCATAAATAATTTCCATTCATACCAGGGTTGGAAATTGTCCACATAGTATGAAGTTGTAATCACCAGTAATTCTGCGCCATCGGCGGGGTCCCATTCATCTACTGCGTATGTTTTTTCAGGTATGGCGACATCCGGATTTATCAATGATGCTCGGTAAAGATTCCCAATCACAGGATGATATAATCGTTCATCGTATATGGGCAATATACCATTAGAATGGGTTACCGAAATGGTGGTGTGGTTGATAAATCTGACTCCAAATCTGGGATTATATTGAATGGGTATAACATCTACACCAATCACACGGACTCCACGCCATATCTGGTCGGATACTATGGAAATATTTCCGCCAGTAATTTGTGAATACTCCGCTGAATCGATATAGGATTGGATAGGTTCAGAATATGGATTCCAGCCTCGTGGCGCGGGAATAATCGGTTCCCAATCTGTCCAATCTATATACTCCACAGTTAGGGAAATATCGCTTTCTCGGGGAACGGCGATATTAAACATTTTCCCATACAATTGCGGACCGAATTTTTTACCTCGAGGTCCACAATCCTCTAATTCTATAATAGAATAACCATCCCCGATGGCAGTTATAGTCGGTTTATCCCAGATAATCTCGAATCTGGTCTTCTCATTAGAACTTTCCACCAATCGGACAGATGCAGATGGAAAAATTAGCGAAAAAATTACTAAAATACCGAGAATTATAATAGACC
>QNEG01000221.1 GCA_003645115.1 bacterium
ATTCCCAAAATTCGCCTGAAATATCAGGATGAACAATGTTTGAGCGAGCATTCCCCACATTCCAGAGGCGAATACCCAAAATATAAAATTATTTTTCTTGAATATGATAGAAAGTAGGAGCAGTATGACCAAAATTATTGCTAATATAACCGAGGATTTTCGCTCACCATTTTGAAATATTTCCAGAGGAACTTTTGCTCCAGCTAAATTGGATTGTTCCAATATTCCCCATAAATATACCATCGGATGCCAGTTGCGGTTTATTCGAGCAAATTTTGCACTATTTAATTGTCGAGTTAATGTCTCACTTCGCTGTTTCTGAAATAACATCGGTAAATATTGAGGATTGATAGTAGCGGTGTTTATCTGGCGGAAATTTTTCTTATTTATCAATTTCTGTCGAAGGTTAAGGCTACTCTGTGGATGAGAAACCATAAGTATCGCTCCATCCAAAAAATAAATTTCACTCTTGGGGAATACATAATGAAATGTTTTCCATATACTGGCACATAGTTCTTGCTGATATTCAGATAGAAAATTTGCACCGACTGGAATTTCCACTGCGATTATACCATTTTTATGGAGGTGTTTTCGCAGGGCATCGAACCATTCTACTGTCCAAAATCTATTATCACCGCCAGTGTTCGGAAAACCGGGCATAGAAAAAATTACATCGAATTTTGTATCGCTATTCCGCAAAAATTGTCGAGGTTCACTGTATATAGGATAAAGATTTTGCTGGTCCCAGAAATTGCGAATGGATGGTAATCGAGCAATAGCACTGGCTATCAATTTTCTATCCATAAATGGCAAAAACAGGCTATCGGGATTATGTTTAATAATATCTATCCCTGCGCCATTAAATATCCCGCCGATTAACAGGACTTTTTTCGGATTCGGATGTGCCCACATCACAGGATGAACTATCTGCTCGGATGACAATGTATCACTTTGCGATGCGATTAGTTTGCCATTTTCGTATATATAATTTTCGCCCTCTCGGGAAACTAATGTAATCCTGCCGTAATGTGATTCCAATTCACTGGCTTCATATCCTTTCCAAAGTAGTTTATTCATTTCGGGTATGGAGAAAGTTATTATGAAAGTTCCAACTGCGATAATCACAATGTATCTAATCATTGCTTTAATCCCTGCTGTATAAATGGGAACGAGCAGTGCGAATGCAATCAGTATAAGGAATGAGCGACTTAGGAAACCGACGAACAGTATTGATAAGATTCCGCCGGTGAAAGAACCGATGCCCTCCAAAGCATATAATTTATGTGCATCGCCGAGTTTCGCTAACGCAGCAAATGTGCGCCCGACAAATATCGCCAGCAAAGAGCTTAATGCTCCAGTGATTATCACTATTGTAATGGGGACTGTAATTCCCAACTGTGGTCGAAGCAATACTGCGATAACACGAACAATCAACGGAATGAATATGCCCCATATTCCCAATATGGCAAATTGGTTTGGTATTGAGCCTTTGCGATAAGTATAACTTCCCAATCCACCGCAAAACAGCCAGAAAAATAAAATTATTGCGAATAATAGTTCGCTGAACCCATATGCAGCAAAAATTTCTCGAAGCATAATAGTCTGGACATAAACCGAAAATGCGCCCAACACTAATGCCGATATTTTTGTGTTCCGATGTGACATTTGGGATAAGATAATATGAACATATAGATTGCCAAACCCAAATTACTATGTAAGTAGTTTTCGAAATGTTGTGATTAAATTTATACAGGATTAAAAATCTTCCCTTTGAATATCATATTCTGCGAGATGCTTGTTTAATGTATTGACTTGATTTTCCAGTTGACGGAGCATTTCCACTATGGGGTCTGGCAGGTTTCCGTGGTCGAGTATAGCTTCTTTGGGACGCTTTTCTCTTCGACGAACAATCCTTCCCGGAACACCGACCACAGTGCAATTTTGCGGAACAGATTTTATCACTACCGAACCTGCACCGATTCTAACACCATCGCCGATTTCGATATTACCCAATATTTTCGCTCCAGCACCGATTACTACACCATTGCCCAATGTGGGATGACGCTTGCCCTTTTCCTTGCCGGTTCCACCTAATGTTACTCCCTGAAACAGTGTGCAGTCATCGCCTATTATGGTGGTTTCACCTATTACAATTCCGGTTCCGTGGTCGATAAAAAATCTTCTGCCGATTTGTGCACCAGGATGGATTTCTATGCCATTAATAAATCTCCCCAATTCGGATATTAATCTTGCCAAAAATCTCAATCCCTTATTCCACAGGAAATGTGCGATTCTGTGAAGCCATATTGCGCGCAGACCAGGATAGCAGGTCAGCACCTCTATAAATGAGCGTGCTGCTGGGTCGCGTTCGAATATTGTTTTTATATCCTCGCCAAAATTCATTTTATCTCACACTCCAAAATATTTTGCCACCTCGATAGATGTGGGTCTTTGCTCTATTTCCCTCGCTACTGTTAGAACCGATTCAGTATATATTTCTATAAATTCTGGTGGAAATATTTCATCCACCATAAGAAATTCACTGTCCTTTTCCAATTCACTCATCGCATCGTATAAATTATGTGGTAAGGTTTTGAGTTTTTTCTGGTCATTTTCACTCCACCGAGTGACATCGTCATCGAATGGACCGAATTTCAATTTACTGGGATTCAATTCTTTCTCTATACCATCCACTGCGGCTAAAATCATTCCTGCGATAGCGAGATATGGATTGCAGGAAGCATCTGGTGGGCGATATTCCACTCGTTTTTTCTGGGGCGTATCTACATATTTGGGTATTCTAACCGCAGCGGAACGATTTGCCAATCCGAAGAATGATTTTGTGGGTGCCTCGAAACCAGGAATTAAACGTTTGAATGAATTCGTAGATGGATTAGTGAGTGCGGTCAATGCGGGAGAATGAGACAATAATCCAGCAATATAGTGCAATGCCATATCGGAAAGGTGTGCATAATCTGCATTTTTATCCCAGAATAGAGATACACCATCCTTTTCCAGCCATTGATGAAAATGTAATCCATTACCGGGAAAATTATGTAATGGTTTCGGCATAAATGTAATCGCCATATCGTATGCACTGGCAACTCGTCTGGCAAAATATTTAAAAATCATAATATTATCTGCGGTTTTCATTGCGGTTTGAGGAAACAATTCTACCTCGTTTTGTCCTGCACCGACCTCGTGATGATGATAACGAATTCCTATTTCCAAATTGGTCAATAATTGGACCAGAGTATTCCTGAAATAATATCCATTATCCTCGGGCGGACTGGAATGATACCCACCAAGCGATGGAATCTTTGCCACATTCATAGTCGGTTCCTGAATATCATAAGTCTCGCTCAATTGGAACTTGTGCATCGCGCTAAAATCATCGTAGTAGCAGTTTACGCTATCGAAAAGATAGAATTCCAATTCGGGTAACCATAAACTTTTTGCAGAATATTTTTCCAGCAATAACTTCTCGGCTTGAGCGAGTATATTTCTGGGGTCTCGTGCGATAGGTTGTTTAGTATCCACCTCTATTATATTGCAAATCACTCCCACACTGACATCGTCCTCGCTTATGCTATCGGGGAATAAATTATCAAAATCTGGGAGTAATGCCAAATCTGCTTGTTGTATATTAGCGAATCCGGGGACACTGGAACCATCGAATGGAACACCATTTGCCAATTCTTCCGCCGATAATTTTGTCAATGGAATAGATACAGTATGAAATCCACCCAGAATATCGGTGAAATGAAGATTTACAAACTGAAATCCACTTCCCTGTAGTTCTTGAATGAATTTTATATACTCTTCCATATTACTCCTCTGGCTATTGTCTTTTTTACTTTTGCCAAATATATACCGATACCGATTTTAGTAAAGATTTTTTTTGATTGGGGATTCGATTGAATAAAATTCAGATGAGCTATATCTATTTATTTATTGCATTTGGATTGGGCGAACGGAAAATAGAAACCGCAGATACACGC
>QNEG01000222.1 GCA_003645115.1 bacterium
GACATTTACAGAGGCGGGTATCACCGTAATCGGAACAATAATACACAATAACGGCACGGCTAAATCGGCAGCATGGGATGACGAAAATGTTATCCTTACAGTAGAATGTTACCGCACAGTTGCAGAAAGTCTTGCCGCTTTACACAGCGAATGGGGTGTATCGAGTGAAATCGTTACGGCATCGGAAATTATGCTCGATTACAGTGCATCGGAATTTCCACCTCTATGGGGCTATCCCGGAACACCGCCAACCGAATTCAGTATTATTGCCGATACCGATTTGGCGATGCGCATAGTATCTTTCCTGCGCGATGATTCCACACACCCAAATCTTTCATCGATAACGATTCTCGGCAAAGCAACGGATATCCCACCCAGCTACTATTTTCGCGACAGCACAGATATCGGCTGGGGTGGTAGCCAATTTAATGCATATATGCCCACCGATTTCTTTTACTCCTCACCCGATTATGATTGGACACCCAATTTCGCCGTTGGAAGACTGCCAATTACCGATACCGAAGCGGGATACGATATGATAGAAAAGATGAGGACATGGCACAGCGTCGCGCTGCCCGGTGTTTTCAATCGTATCCTTTTCGCAGCGGGAAATCCATTCGATGGACTCTTCGATGGCGAACATACCGTAACACTTATATGCCGCGATGGATATGTTGCAAATGCGCATATCAAAAAACTTTATGCCAGTCGTGGAGAATATACGAAATCACTATTCGACGAGGAGTTCCGCAATGTATATGGAATCGTATATATCTTCGGTCACGGTAGTGGATACTCGGTTTCATTCGATGATGGTACTTCGTGGACTATCTATGATGCGAGTGTACTTCCATCGCGTAGTTTTGGTCCCGCATTTATGATGGGTTCCTGTCTCAATGGTATATATGACGGTGAACTTGTCGATTTTGGCGGCGACCAATTTCCCGATGTCCTAATGGCATCCAGTGGCGGACCTATAGCATTCTGGGGTGCTTCTCGAACCGCTTACGGCGGACTCGATGTATATCTCGATGGACCGCAGCTTCTTTTCGATGAACCTAGTACAATGCCGCTTTATAACTTCGATTTTATCGTTGCCCTTGCCGTCGAACATCCGACCAACTTCGGTGAATGGGATAATGGAATAAAAAGATGGTTCGCGATGTCTGCGGATATGGGCTATTGGCTCCAGCAACGTACATTCCTGGAATACAATATGTTTGGCGACCCAGTGTTGCCATTGCCTGAATACACCGGCGCGGGAATACCCGATGCATGGGGACTCGATTTCGACGACCCGGATATGCTATATGATGACGAAATAGCTCTTTATATGACCGACGGTGATTCGATTGCCTGGCAATCACTCGCCGACCAGACAGTATATTACTCACCTATGCGCGGCGACCCGGTTATAGGAATTAAACCGATAACAAGCCTTATATCTACAACATCGCTCTCCACAGGCGAGGATTTCACAATTGCACCGATGGGTGGAGGAAAATTCTATACTGTAACCACAGAAGCACCATGCGCTGTTGAATCTCGGTATTATTTCTATGCAACACCCGGAAAACTATGCGCCGAGGGATATATCGAAGATTGGGAACACTATGGTATAGATTATGTATCCCGCGATGGAAACGATTTCGAGCAGCAATGGCTGGATATGAAAGCGCTTTATATAACCGACGACCCTGAATACCTGTATGTGGGATTCACAACCGGCGGTGTATGGGACGATTTATGGTGGCAATCCAGGTCGTTCACCCTTGCAATAGACTGCGAAAACGGAGGATATACAGGGACTCCGGGTGAAACCACCGACCCGGCCGGCACATATGTCTGTTTCGGTGAGACTGCTGCACCAAATATAATTGTATCTACAAAGTGGGCTTGGGGAAGATCGGAGTTTAAGGCATACTACTGGGCTGATGACCACTGGAGTGAATTCACTCCGGCATGGATGTGCGGTTTCACCGGGGGATATATCCCGACATGGGGTTCATCCGCTTTTGGGGAATTTGCTATCCCAAGAAATCACTTAAGTGATGCAAGCAGCGTAAAACTTATCGTATATTCCGACATGACAGCAGAAGATTCACCTGCACAAGATTGTGTGCCGTCAGATGATGCGGCATACACAAGCCTGACACTTGGAGCGTATAATGCAAATACACTGACGCAATTCTACACATACCATTTCGAAACCGAAATCGAAGATAATGCAAAATCTATACCGGAACTATTATCAATACGCATCGCTCCAAATCCTTTTAACTCAAAATGCAAAATCGAATTACAGGGCGTAAACAATGAAGCAAACCTACAAATAATCGATATATCGGGCAAAATGATACTATCGACAAAAATCGACGAGGAAAAACCCGAGTTTATTTGGAATACCGAAAAAACACAATCTGGATTATATCTTATAAAACTCTGTGATGAGAGGCGAATCATTTCAACAAAAGCAATTCTGGTAAGGTGATATATGGACTATTTTGAAATAGAAGGCGGAACACCGCTTAATGGAACAGTTTCTGTTTTTGCAGCGAAAAATGCCGTTCTTCCAATAATAGCCGCATCCATTCTCGCGAGCGAAGGAACGACAATACTACGCAATATTCCCGATACGGCGGATGTCCGTACAATGCTTTCTGTTGTGAGGCAGCTTGGTGCGAACATCGAATTTGACAAGAAATCTCACAAGATATCGATAGATGCCACCGATATTAATTCATGCGAAGCACCTTATGAACTCGTTAAGCGAATGCGTGCGAGCTTTCTTGTTATGGGTCCGCTGCTTGCGCGTTTCGGAACGGCGAAAGTATCCCAGCCCGGTGGATGCGCTATAGGTGCAAGACCTATAGACCAGCACATCCGTGGATTCGCTAATCTTGGAGCTAAAATCACCGAAAAACATGGTTATACAATTGCACGAGCAAAAAAACTTGCTGGAAATATTCTTCACTTCGACCGTCCAACCCACACGGGCACCGAGAATATTATAATGTCCGCAGTACTCGCAGAGGGAACAACGGTAATAATCAATGCCGCTCAGGATCCCGAAGTTGTGGATTTGTGCAATTTTTTGCGCAAAATGGGTGCCAAAATAAAAGGTGCAGGAACTTCACGCATAACAATCGAGGGTACAACATCATTACATGGGGTTAAACACTTTCCCATCGGCGACAGACTCGAAGCGGGAACATATCTATTCGCCGCTCTTGCAACAGGAGGCAAAGTAAAAATAGAGGGCTGCATTCCAGAATATTTATCTGTTGTACTTTTTAAACTCGAAGCAATGGGGGCGAAAATCACGGAAGGCAAAAACTATATCGAGCTTCGTGCGCCCCGACGACCTAAATGTGTCGAAATCATCACCGACCCATACCCGGGATTTCCAACAGACCTACAGGCGATGGCTATGGCTGTTTTGTGTATATCGGAGGGAACAGGCGTTATATGGGAGCGTATTTTCGAAAGCCGTTTTTTACATGTTATGGAACTTCAAAGACTCGGTGCAAATATAACTATTCTCGGCGACCGCGCTACCGTCATCGGTGTCGATAAACTCGAAGGCGCATCCGTTATGGCATCGGATATTCGAGCGGGTGCGGGACTTTTAATCGCCGCACTTTCCGCACGCGGAAAAAGCAGGATAAGCCGTGTATATCATATAGACCGTGGCTACCAAAGAATCGAAGAAAAGCTCGTTTGTCTGGGTGCGAAAATCGAGCGAAAGAGCGAATAGACAAAGCGAAATAATAGTGCTTTCCCTAAGTTATTTCTTTCCATAAGGCGTCTATTTCCGCAAACATATTTTTCATTCTAACACCTACTAATGATTCACGGTCATTCGACTGCACTGTCCTGTGCGGCACACCGTGGGGAAGCCATCGGTTCTTATTCCAATTGTCCGCAGTATAAATCCCAATTGTTGGGATACCTAACAGCGAAGCGATATGCACCATCGATGTATCCGGTGATATA
>QNEG01000223.1 GCA_003645115.1 bacterium
GTAAATGTCAAGATTTTTTTGTCCATTAGCAATTTAATTTGACAGATACATATTACAATATTTATTTTATTATCAAAAGAAAGGAGATACTATGCGATTTCTCGCCGTTATATTATTTTTTTGCCTATTATTTATTAATTGCACACCAACAGTGAAAATCCCACTGCACGGAAAAGCCGATTACTCTATATGCAATTACGATGACTGCTCATTCCAAATGTCATTCCCGCCAGATTCGATATTGACTCGAGAAAATGCAGATAATTGCAAAATTATTTTCTACGCAGGAAAATTATTCGCAATCGGTGATGATTTCTCGAATTTATGGGTAGGAACATACAGAAAAAGCCAAATAAAATTCAATCCAGTAAAATTAAGCGACACACCTATCAAGAATGTGTTCTTCGACTGGCAAAGAGAAAATCTCATTATCCATTGGAGCGATACCAATAATAACCATTTTCAAATAACCATTAATCCCGAAGGGAAAATTTTATGCGAATAAATAAAAACAAATATATATTATTGTTCTCCATTATTCTTATATCTGGATTATGTCTGGCACAGGGAATTCAGGATAAGCTGAAAACCGCAAAGGAACTGTGGGAACAAGGAAAGTGCGAAAAAGCAATCGAATATATTATGGAAATTCGTTTCCGTTTGAATGATTTTCCCGAAAATGTTCGCCCAGAAATAGAAAATATGATTGTTCAGTGGGAAACATTTTCAGAACAACAAAAAAAGTTAGTCCAGAAAATCGAAAACAATATCCCATCTATTAGAGATGATGAAAATAAACTCATTCCACTGAAAAAACTTCAAGCGGTCAGAGATAGTTTTAATACACTCTATCTAAAATCGGATGAAATCGAATGCGTGGAAATGCGTAAACATCTACAACTTAAAATCTCCGGATTAATCGATTCGGTGAACATATATGTGGATAAATATGTAGAGCAGATTATAGCTCAAAATGAGGATTTGAAAATTGCAGTGGATAGTCTCAAACGACTCGCAAGAAAATATAAACAATTTGTTCCAGTGGTAGATTCATTGAAATCACTCATAGCGAGAAAATCCGATGATATGGAAAAATTACAGAAACAGGTGGATTCTATACTATTGATGGTATCACAGACTGCGAACATTTCCACCGATGAGGAATTTACGAGTATATCTAATCCTGTTACTATGGTTGCGAATGCCCTGCTGGAAGGTGTCCAAAACAAAATTATTGCAATTGGCGAGGGAAGAGTGAAGCGCAAGGATTATGGTCAGGAACAACGAGATTCATTGATGGGAGAATTGAATGCAATCGTAGCTTGGTTGGATACTTCCACTGTAGCGAGGAATTCTCCAGATAGAGCCAATGCTCTTAAAAAATTATGCTTCGGATATATGGATACACTCGCTTCTCATAAAAAATCCAGTGATGCCGTAAAATGGATTGCGCTGACATTGCTGATATTCATCGTAATCATAGCATTGATTATCGCATTTAAACAGAGGAAATAATGAAAATATTAGTGGTAGATGACGAACGAAAATTGGGGATATTATTCAGCCGAGCATTGAAAAATGCTGGTTATGATGCAAAATATGTAGAAACTGCAGAATCCGCATTAGAGAACCTTTCCGAAGGTTTCGATATGGTCATTTCCGATATCAGAATGCCCGGAATGAACGGTATCGAACTATTGAAAAAAATAAAGAGCGAATATCCCGAGATTGTGGTCATAATGATGACTGCTCACGGAACGGTAGAATCCGCTGTGGAGGCTATGAAAGCCGGTGCTTATGATTATTTACTCAAACCATTTTCCACCGATGAATTGATTTTGCTGGTGAAACGAGTATCAGAGGATTTACATTTGCGGAGAGAAGTAGAATATCACCGTAAAATCGAGCGAAAGCGGTTTGGCGAAATAGTAGGCGAATCCGAACCGATGCAGAATATTTTCGAACTGATAGAAAAAGTAGCGGTTTCCGATGCAACCGTGTTGATACTCGGCGAAACTGGCACAGGAAAGGAATTGGTCGCAAGGGGAATTCATAATCGTTCTCCCCGAGCAAAAAAACCATTCGTAGCAATAAACTGTGCAGCAATTACCGAAACATTGCTGGAAAGTGAATTATTTGGATACGAAAAAGGCGCATTTACCGGTGCGGATAAGCGAAAACCCGGAATGTTCGAACTCGCCGAGGGCGGAACATTGTTCCTGGACGAAATTGCCGAGATGCCAGCTCCTCTTCAGGCAAAATTGCTACGAGTCCTTCAGGAAAAAAAAGTATATCATCTCGGCGGAACAACTCCCATTCCGGTCGATGTTCGGATTATAGCGGCAACCAATAAAAACTTGCGAGAATATGTGAATGAACAAAAATTCCGTGAGGATTTGTATTTCAGATTGGCTGTTTTCCCGATAGAACTTCCACCGCTGAGAAAGCGCCCACAAGATATCCCGATTTTAGTGGAAAATTTCTTGAGAAAACGAGGTTTCAAGGTGAATATTTCATCAGAAGCTATGGAAATATTGAGAGAATATACATATCCGGGAAATGTTCGAGAATTGGAAAATATTCTGGAACGTGCTGTGATACTTTCAGGCGGGAAAGATATATTTCCCGAGCATTTGCCTGATTTTGAATTAGACCAGATGGAAGTTTTGTCGATGGAGCCGGGTGAAACTACTCTCGAGGAATTGGAAAAGAAAATGTTAATTTCTGCACTGGAGAAAGCTGGCGGAAATAAATCGAAAGCAGCCAGGCTATTGGGAATCACTCGCAGAATGATATATACAAAATTGAAAAAGTATGAGCTGGATTGAATGATTATCCCACCACGCTCGGTTCTATGATTAACTCACCTTTCTCGAATCGCTCTACAGAAAGCGGTGAGACATCGATTTCCGGAGGGATACCTTTGATTTGCTGAGCCATAACTCGTCCGGTCATCGGTGCCAACATAAATCCGTGTCCCGAGAATCCGACCGCCTGATAAAATCCCTTTACCTGCGGATGTTCGCCCAGAATGGGAGCAGCATCTGGTGTCTTGTTATATGAACCTGCCCATTGGCGAACCACTCGAACTTTCGACATAATGGGCAAGATATTCAATAGGTGATGAGTTATATATTCCAGAAATTGCCAGGTAGAACGAATATCGTGTGAGGGTTCTTCTTTCTCCCCGATTCCCATAACGAAACTTCCGTGAGGCACCTGCTGAACATATATCCCTATCTGGAATGATATTACCATAGTATCGAACATCGGTTCTACCGGCTCGGTGACCAGTATCTGATGTCGTTCCGAATGTGTGGGAATATCCACTCCCGCCATTTGGGCAACTTCTCTCGACCACGGACCAGCGCAATTGACCACAACAGGAGAATAAATTTTGCTACCATCATCAAGGACAACACCCTGAATCCTATCTTTTTCTGTTATTATATCTACAACTTCGGTATATCTTTTCAATTCGACACCGAGTCTTTGTGCGGCTCGAAGATAAGCATAATTAGCCAGGAATGGATTTGTATGTCCATCGGTAGGACAATATGTAGCGGCAGTGAATGAATTTAGGTTCAATGGTGGACAGATTTGGCGAGCTTCTTCTTTGCTGACAAATCGAGATGGAATTCCCAGTGAATTCTGGAGTTTCACATTTTTTTCGAATTGTTCCACCTGCAAATCGCTATGTGCCAGAACCAGATATCCACCCTGACGAAATTCTATATCCATTTCCAGTTCATCAGAGAGATTTTCGAATATATCCACAGATTTTTTAGCCAGCAGGGCATTAAATTTTAGTCCCCATTGTTGACGAACTCCAGCGCCACATCTGCCAGTGGAACCGCTGGAAAAATAATTTTTTTCCACCACCAATGTTTTGGTGATTCCTAATTTGGCAAGTTCGTATGCGATTGCAGAACCGATTATTCCACCACCGATTATGATTACATCATAGTTTTTCATATCTCGACCACCTTTTCAA
>QNEG01000224.1 GCA_003645115.1 bacterium
GGCTTTTATGCTCGAATTGGAAATGGACACCCAGGAAATCGCCGGTATAGCTTTCCGGGAGTGATGGCAACGGCGATGATGCCAACACTGCACGCAATGCGGATTGGTCGAAAAGCTGGTTACCCGATGATTTTTCTACTACCGCATCGGTGACTTTTCCACTGCGCTGGATTTTAAAATATATTACCGCAGAAATCGTCCTGCCGCCTCTCAATGGGTTCAGCCAGTTATTTGCCACTTTATTTATAATCAAATTCAGATAGAAATCATTGGCAAAATCTTTTCCCTCCACCTGCACAGATGCTTTCCCCTGAACCAAATCCTTGCTGGAGCGATTTTGTTTGGTCGATTTCGGTTTCTCCACAGGTTTTGACTTCAGCTTCGGTTTCGGTTTTTCTATCACTTTTGGTTTTGGTTTCGGTTCCTTGAGCATCTTCTTCGCAGGTTTTTTAGACTCCGGTTCGCTTTGTTCGGGGATAGGCGCTCCCAATATCTTGACAGAATATATTTTCTGTGGTGGTTTCAGCGGTTCAGAAAACAACGCAGCAATGTATAGAAGCATAAATAATAACAAATGAATGCTTAATGATATGAAAAATGCTTTTTTCATACATCTATTACTCCAGAATCATTTCTATTTCCTCGATACCGACTAATCCTCGCTCACAGATTACTGCAGTTAATAATGCCAATGGGACTCTTTCATATAACGGGGATTGGACAAAGATACCTATCGGTGCATCATCCCATATATTTTTTGGCTCTGCGATTTTTTGTGGGATTGCCGACGATACAAATTTGTGTGTGGATGCAAGAGCAAAAATGGGTTTATCGAAATAATTAGCCAACAGTGCCAGTTGTAGTGAGCCAATTTTGTTGACGATATATTCGACAGTGACCGCATCGGAACCGATAGCAACCGCATCGGCGCCTTCGATTAGACTTCCTAATGCACAATCCAATGAGAGTGTGACTTGAATATTATTTTCGAGGAAGAATGAAGCGAATTTTCTACCTTCCAGTCCCGGTCGAGATTCGGACAATATTACTCCGCCTAATTTTCCCATCTCGTGCACACGAAGGAGAGCTTCACCAACTGTTCCACTTTGACTATAACTCAACACAATCGCTTTTTGGGGCAGCATTTCCGCCAAATATTCACCGATTCTTCGAGGAGAATTTTTCAGTGAGCGAAGGAATTCTTTTGCTGCAGTATGAATTCCATCGATGGGAACATTTCGCAATATTTTAAATGCGTGTTGCAATACCGCCATATCTGGATGAGCAGAAATCAGTATATTAAACGCACGCTCCATTTCCTCTCGACTAATTTTTTTCTCGCTCAATGCCTCCAAAAATTTTGCCACTACCTGCGAGGAACCGGAATACATATCCTCGCCGAGTTTTTCCGAAATTTCTATTAATGTGGACATATCGATCTCTCTCCGTGTTATTGTAGATAGTTAACCAATATAGTCACTGAATTACCACGATATAATAAAGTTCCCGGTTGAGGTTCTTGCTTGAACACTATGCTATCCTCCAAAGTGGGAATTCTTCTTTTTACTTTATTAGATTTCAATCCAATTCTTTCGAGTGTATTTATAGCGTCCTCCAATTTCATACCGACCAGATTAGGGACAGCCACAGTCCCAGTTTCTGCGCCCTTGCTGACTATTATTTTTACTCCCTCACCAGCGGACAATGTCTCTCCCGGTGCGGGTTCCACAGATATTATAAAACCTGTCTGGATAGAATCGCTATACACCGATTCGACTTCAGCGACCACCAGCCTGGAATCCTCGATAGATATTATTCCCTGTCGCATCAATTTCCCGGTCACATCGGGAACGACCGCTTTCAATCCACCTTTGCTCAAAACTACTCGGATAGTTCGATTTTTTTTCGCATAAGTGCCGGCGTGGGGAATTTGGTTCACTATCATATTTTCCGGAATAGTAGTGGAGAATTCTTCTCTTACCACTTTCATTTTGAAACCCAGAGAATCCAAAATTCTTTCGGCAGATTCACGGGAGACTCCAACTATATTGGGTATGGGATATGCCTTACCGCTACCAATTATAGTGGGCATAATTATCCTGTCAAAAGCAGCGAATCCTAAAAATCCTCCGGCTATAAAAATAATAAGATAGATGCCGATATTTTTTATTCTTTCCCACATAATCGAGCCTTTAATTAACTATGTATGTAATTTAATGGAAACTTCACCCGATAGAAACCTTAAAATTTCGCCATCGGAATTTAGCATAATTTCTCCATTTACACCGACTCGATGAAATCTTCCCGTGGTTACTTGTTTCCCCTGTATAACATCGATTTCTGTGCCCTGTGGAAAAGTTAGTTCCATAAAATCGTGGACGAACGGTTCGAATCCATACAGAAAGAAACTTTCCCAGATGGAAAAATCCGAGTTTTTCCAGGGTGAACTCAATGTGTGAAAAAAAGTGGAAATTATTTCATCTCTGGTCCATTCTCCAGCGGGGATGGATTTATAATTATCCTTATCATCGAATGTATTTATCCCGATTCCAATCAGTAATGAATTATCATACTTTTCGACAAGAATTCCGGCGATTTTATCATTGTGGTGGATTAAATCATTAGGCCACTTAATGGAGACATCATATCCAGGTATCAATTTTTTCAATGTGTTCGCCAATGCGATACCTATGATTAATGAAACTGCTGGATTATCCAAGTAGTCGGTTGCCCAGGTAAAATAAGTTCCACCGTTTGGAGAATACCATTTTCGCTCGAATCTTCCTACCCCTGCAATTTGTGTATCGGCAATGATAGTAAATGGAACAGATATTGCGTCGTCCAGTTTTCGTTTAGCCTCTGCTTGAGTGGAATCTATTTTCGAGAAATAGAATATTTCTCCTGCTATATCTGGAAAAATCATTTGCCTTTTACAGGAACCCATTGTGGAGAATAGTCGTCGGTATGGTTATGAGTAACTTGTTTTAAATTTGTTCCATCGGGAGATATCACAAATATTTCCTTGTCACCGTCTCTATTGGAAACAAATGCTATTTTAGTTCCTGTAGGATTCCAGCAGGGGTCATAATCGTCGGCGGGATGATTGGTGATATTGGTCATACTCTTTCTTTGTGAATCTCCTAGATATATTTCCCAGTTTCCTGTTTTATCAGATTCCTCGGCAATTTTTGTTCCATCGGGAGACCAGCACATATGTTCGCCGGGCACCCAATTGGATACCAGACTTTTCAATCCATTTCCATCCGGTCCCACAATAAACATTTCCCAATAGCGATTTCTATCCGATAGGAACACTATTTTTCCCTCTTTAGTCCATTGAGGATCCCAGTCATTGGATTCATTTTGTGAAACATTAATAGCATTTTTACCATCGATATCCATCACATATATTTCCGGATTTCCATCGCGTTCGGTGATAAATGCGATTTTTTTGCCATCGGGACTAATATGCGGTGCCCAGTCATTAGCAGGACTTTCGGTCAATTGTTTTTGACCGGTGCCATCCTCATTAATAATGAAGATATCCTCATTTCCGTTGAACATCGACACGAACACCAACTGCTGCAATGGTTCAGCGCACAAAAATACTGACATAATCATTACTACCAATACTACCACTTTCATCTTGCCCTCCTGTTGTATTTTTTATTTTATGAATATTAATCTCTTACTATATAATTTCTCGCCGAGCCGAATTCTAACTATGTATATCCCGTTATTCAAATTATCCGGTTTCCATATGAAATACCTATTTATCGATTTCAATTCGGATTTTTCTACTATTCGTCCATCCAGAGTCGATATTTCTATCGGTATATTCATATCGTCGATTTTATATTTCCCGCCCACATTTATTTCTATTCTGCATCGTTTGAAAAATGGATTTGGGAATGCAGTGATATCGAATTTTTCTGCAATATTTTCCGAATCGAAAATACCAGTTCTATCCCAGTATTTAAA
>QNEG01000225.1 GCA_003645115.1 bacterium
AATTATATACAACCTATTTGCCTCTTTAGTTGGACTTCCTAAAAAAATAGCTCAAAAACGCAAGGATAAAGAAGCCAGAGAAAGAACTAAATTATTGGAAGAACATCGGAGAAGGCAAGAATCTATTCACAGGAAAATATCTTCATCGCGAACCGGAAAGCTGGTTCCTGGAGCACTGCCGGAGGAATTGCTGGTTCCGCCTAGTAAAAAAGAAAATGAATCACCACAAGAGAAGAGCGAAGAAACTTTGGAATCATCTCCCGGTATGACCGATGATTCATTTGTTCCACCACCTATCACAACTTTAGAAGTTGAATCAAAACAGCAAGAGATAACGGAAACTCGAACAGATGAGCGAGATACTCCACAGGTTGAAGTTTCGAAAGGGGATGAGGAAATTATCGTATCCCCAACAGAAAAAGAGGTAGAGCATTCAAGTAGTGCCGATTCAGACACTATGGAGGAGGAAAAATCAGGGGGAGAAATACCGCCTTGGCTGGTTATAGAATTGCCCGAACAGAAAGAAGCACCAGAAGAGAAACCAATCGATATCCCCGCTGCATTGGGAAAACAGACAGAATCGGAAACTAAAACTGAAACATACGATGAACCTAAAGTAGTGGAACCGGAGGAAAGTCCGGGTGAGGAAATCGAGCCACTTCAGGAAGAAGACGAAGAGGATATCGGAATTCGGGCAGAAACATCCACCGTAGAGGCCGAAAGCGAAGAAGGAAAAATTGTGCTCACAGATGTGGAATATAATCCACCACCAATCGGATTACTTTATCCAGGGGAAAAGCGGTGGGTAAAATATTCCGAAATGGAACTTCAACAGATGGCTCGAAAATTGTTCGAGGCACTGAAGACATATAATGTGGATGGGAAGATAACCGCTATTACTCCTGGTCCTATAATTACTCGTTTCGAATTTCAACCTGCGCCGGGAATAAAAATTTCCAAGATAGTGAACCTCGCCGATGATTTGGCATTATCACTGAAATCCAGCGATGTGCGCATAGTAGCACCATTACCCGATAAAGGCACCGTAGGTATCGAGGTGCCAAATCGTGAACAGGAAACGGTATATATACGAAATGTATTGGAATCGCAAGCATTTAGACAAACTAAAGCCAATTTGCCTTTGGCACTAGGCAAAAAAGTCGCTGGTGAACCCATAGTAGCCGATTTAGCGAAAATGCCACATTTACTTATCGCTGGCGCAACCGGCTCCGGAAAATCGGTCTGTATTAATGCTATAATTACCAGCTTAATCTATAAAAAAGACCCCAATAGTTTGCGATTGCTACTGGTCGATCCCAAAAGACTGGAATTATCCATATATAATGGCATTCCATTTCTGGTCTCTCCTGTGATAGTGGAGCACAAGGAAGCATCGGCAGCATTGAATTGGGCACTAATGGAGATGGATAGAAGATATCATACTCTGGCGAAAGTTCGGGCGCGAAAAATGGAAGCATACAATGAGATGGTGAACAAAAAACCCGAACTGGGAGAACCATTGCCATATATAGTAATCATTATCGATGAGATGGCAGATTTGATGATGACGGTATCCAGCGAGATAGAAGAACCAATAGCTCGATTAGCCCAAATGGCTCGCGCAGTGGGAATCCATCTAATAATCGCAACTCAAAGACCATCGGTAGATGTGATTACCGGCGTAATAAAGGCTAATTTCCCTTCGAGAATCGCATTTAAGGTTAGAAGTAAAATCGATTCCAGGACTATATTAGATATGTCTGGTGCGGAAAAGTTATTGGGCAATGGCGATATGCTATATTTGCCATCGGGTTTTGCAGACCCAGTGAGAATACACGGTTCTTATGTCGCTACAGAAGAAACAGAAAACATAGTGGAATACTTAAAACAATTCGACAATCCGCAAACTACCGAATTATCTTTCAAAGAGGTTATGGCTCGAAAAAGAGTGGAACTGGAGCGTGATGAATTATTCTGGGAAGCCGCAAAGATCACTGTGATGTCCCAAAAAGGTTCTGCGTCCAACCTGCAAAGAAAATTGAGGATAGGATATACTCGCGCCGCATCCATTATAGACCAACTGGAGGCATCTGGAATAGTGGGTCCATTTGAGGGAAGTAAACCACGCGAAGTCCTGATTAAATCTTTGAGTGAGTTAGATGAATTGAGGGAGGAACTCGGCAATTAAAATATAACTTTACATTGTTTTTTTTCATAGGTATATTTTGAGAAATATAATTTTAGGAGGATAAAATGGCAGAGGAGAAAAAAGAAGAAAAAATCTATTATAATTCAGGGGGAGTTCTGGTAAGCGAATCCAAAACCATAATGTCTGGCAAACCTTATTATATCGCAGATATTCAATCGGTATCTATTGCAATTAGTGTAAAAAGGATGAGAGAAAGTTTCATATTAGGGGGGATAGGTATTCTCATTTTGATTATCGGATTGATAACCGATGTATCTATTTTATGGATTTTGAGCATTGCATTAATTGGATTGGGAATATTTCATCTAATCTGGGCGTATGTAAAACCAGAATATTATGTAAAGATTAATACGCCACAAGGTAATATATATCCATATTCATCCGATGATAAGTCGTTTATCGATGAAATTATCGATGCTATAAACGAAGCGATAGCCGAAACCCAAAATATCAATACTGAATTTTCTGATGAAACGGAATAAAAAGTGAGGAATAATAAATGCCCAATGCAGTGATTTTATCCATAGGAAATGAATTACTTCGAGGGCGAACCGTGGACACTAATTTCACCTGGCTCGCACGGAAGCTATACACTCTGGGAATACAAGTGCAAATTCATTATACAGTCCCCGATACGGAGGAGTGGGTTTGTGCATCGTTGAGTGGTGCTGTCGAACGAGCCGATATAATTATTACTACCGGCGGATTAGGTCCTACCGGCGATGACCATACACGAAAAGGATTGTCTCGTTTTTTGGAAAGAAAATTAATTTTCAATCAGCGAATTGCCAAAAAGATACGGCAATATTTCGATAATCGGGGAATAGAAATGCCTGAAAGCAACCTTGTTCAAGCATATTTGCCGAAGGATGCTGTCCCGCTGGAAAATAATGAGGGAACTGCTCCGGGGATTTTCGCAAAGTATGATTCCAAATTGATTTTTCTTCTGCCAGGACCGCCAAATGAAATGAAAGATGTATTCCGTTCGGTAGAACTGATTTTGAAAAAGGAAATCGATTTGCAGGTCAAAGAATCACGGGTGTTTAGAACTATCGGTGTGCCAGAATCCTTGCTATCCGAGTGGATAGATGAACTGGATATATCCGAGGAAGTGGAGATTGCATTCTATCCCGCATTCGGTGCAGTGGATATTTTTATTTCTACTCAAAAGGAAAAACTCGAATCTCTGCAATCCACTGAACATACTTTATTGAGAAAATTAAATCCATATATCTATGCGGATAATGAGAATAGGCGTATAGAAGCTGTGGTCGGGGAATTACTTCGAGAGCGTAATGAAACCATTGCATTTGCAGAATCCTGCACCGGTGGAATGCTCTCATCGGCTATAGTGGATATTCCCGGTAGTTCGGATTATTTCTCGGGTGGAATAATATCATACTCTAATCAAGCTAAACAAAAGTTATTGGGTGTCAATGCCAGTAATATCCATAAATACGGCGCAGTAAGTCCGCAGGTGGCGAAACAAATGGCTGATGGAATCAGACAAAAATTTTCTACTTCCTATGGTATTGGAATAACCGGAATCGCCGGTCCCACCGGTGAAACCGAAAATAAACCAGTAGGATTGGTTTATATCGCTGTGGCGACACCTGAAAATATTTTTGTTAGAAAATATAATTTCACCGGTGGACGAGATAGTGTTCGCAACCGAACAAAAGTTGCTGCATTGAATATCCTGTGGTGCCAATTGAAATTCGATAACATCCTCCATTATCCATTCCAGGATGGAGGAAGTTTTATCG
>QNEG01000226.1 GCA_003645115.1 bacterium
ATATTAATTCTATCGGTGGAATTTCTTTCGGCGCAGGGTTGAGTTGGAATACTTTTTAATTCCCAATAATCATTACAATATTTCTAAAAAAAACATTCCCACTAAAATATTGTTATCTTATTGTTATAATTCGACTTATTTCTGTATTCAATTTAACAGATGCAAAATTTTTTGGAATTTTTCAATAAATAAGTTGACAAATCGATAGGTAGAAATTACTTTACTCGGCATTTGGGGATTGCCAAGGAAAAAAGATAACCCTTAGGAAGAAGGGAGGAAGAAGATGGAAAAAGAGGCATTTCCCGCTTGTTTAAAGTGTTCTAATGGAGTGATGCTCCCATTGTCAGACTACGGCAGAGAAGGAGCACCCATAATGTATAAAGCCTGGGTTTGTTCGAACCCAGATTGCGGTTTCTCCATCCGCATAGATAATGGAGAGGTTAGTTTCAGTATCGTGAGAGAATACACCACGAAGTAAAAAAGTAACAAAAAACGAAAAAATACCCCAAATGCAAATAAAAGCCCTTTGCCTTTTCAGGTTAGGGCTTTATTTTTTAGGTGATTGGAATGAAATTTAATTTTAAAAAAATAGCACTGGTCATATTGGCTCTAATTATCGCTGTGATATTGTGGTTGCATGTAATCACCGAACGAGAATACGAGACCGATATGGATTTTCAGCTCGTAGTAGAGAATGTTCCACCAAAATATATGATAGCAAATCCATTGCCGCAGAATGTGCATATAAGGATACGCGGTCGAGGAAAGGACTTGATTGCTCAGCAGTTCGCCGAAGGTAAGGCAATAATCTCATTGGAAAATTTTTCCTACGGCAGAAAGACAATTACATTATCTCAGGAGAATTTGCGTTTTATCTCCTCGGAAATAGAATTAGTAGAAGTGCTTAGTCCGAGGGAAATAGAGATATATCTGGATAGGAGGACGACTCGTGAGGTTCCAGTAAAATCTCGGCTAACCGTTATTCCAGCCGACGGAATGTATTGCCCGGAACCGCCGAAATTAAAACCATCGGTGGTAACTCTGGAAGGACCAGAATCGAAACTATTACAAATAAATTCAATATATACTGTTCAGGAAACACTGCGTGGATTCAATATATTCACTACATTTCTCGTTCCGCTGGAAAGACCGGATGAATTGGTAAGACCGATTCCTGATACTATCTCCGTATTAGTTCAAGTGGCAAAACTCGCCCAGCGCAGGATAGAAAATATTAGTATAAAATTGGTCAATTTTCCTCGAATGGCGGGAGCAATAGAACCATCGATGCTGGATGTAATTATCTCTGGTCCTGGTGATAAAGTGGAAAAAATTGCACCCGAACAAATCGAAGTATATGTGAATTACAATGATATAAAAGAGGAAAAAGATACCGATAAGATAGTCCCGATAAAGCCCACAGTGATAGTCCCTGACGAAGTTCAAGTAATCGGGACAGACCCGGAATCGGTCCGTTTCATACCCCGTAAAAAATGATAGTATTAGGAATAGAGACATCCTGCGATGAGACTGCGGTATCCGTGGTGAGTGAGAATGAAATTTTGGCAGAATTAGTATATAGCCAAAAAGTTCATTCTGCTTATGGTGGAGTGATTCCCGAACTCGCCAGCAGACAGCATATAAAAAAGTTATATCCTATGATGAATGCGATATGGGAACAATCTGGTATTTTACCCGCAGATATAAATATAGTAGCAGTGACTTCTGGACCCGGTCTGCCCGGTGCACTTATTATAGGGACATTATTTGCCAAGGGTTTCGCATTCGCCAGAAAAATCCCGATTATACCAATCAATCACCTGGAGGGGCATATATTCGCTGCCAAGTTGGGATGCGATGATTTCGAACCACCATTTCTCGCACTGCTGGTATCCGGCGGACATACCGAAATTATTCGAGTGGATGACTGGGGTATATACGAAACTTTGGGAAACACTCGCGACGATGCTGCTGGTGAGGCTTTCGATAAAGTCGCTCGAGTGCTGGGATTGCCATATCCAGGTGGCCCGGAAATACAGAAACTGGCAGAAATCGGCGATAGTGATTTCATCGATTTCCCTCGCCCGATGCTAAATTCCGGCGACCTCGATTTCTCTTTCTCTGGGCTGAAAACTGCGGTAATCAACTTGCTATATGATTGGGGTAGAGAAAAGGTGGAACAAAATCTTTCACATATTTGTGCTTCTTTCCAGGAGGCTGTGGTGGATACACTGCTGGGAAAAATTCAAATGGCGGTGGAAAAAACTGGAATACATACCATTACCATAGTAGGTGGAGTAGCTGCTAATAAAAGACTTCGAAAGAAAGCCAGCCAACTGGATGCTGATGTTTGTATCCCACCATTGAAATACTGCACCGATAATGCCACAATTATCGCTATGGCGGGAATGTTTCATTTTTCAAATAACCATATCGCTCCGATTTCCTTTAACATCCACCCGGGATGGAAATTGTAAAAATTATCTAATAAATCGAAAAATTTTACTTGACATTTAAAATGACAAAAATATATTTATTAGCACTCGACGAGTGAGAGTGCTAACAATTGTGTAAGTTGTTGTAAACCAATAAAAAAGGAGGGTAGGAAATGCAGTTTAAGCCACTCTATGACAGGGTAATTGTCAGACCATTGGAGGAAAAAGAGGTCAAAAAAGGTGGAATAATTATCCCCGATACTGCCAAGGAACGACCTCAAGAAGGCGAAATAATCGAAGTCGGCGAGGGTAAACTTACCGAGGATGGAAAACTTATCCCGCTAAAAGTGAAAAAGGGTGACCGTGTGTTATTTTCTAAATATGCGGGCACCGAAATTCAAGTGGAGGAAAAAGAATATCTGATTATGCGCGAATCCGATGTTCTCGCAATCATAGAATAACTAACTACAAGGAGGTAAAAAATGTCAGCAAAAATATTGGAATACTCAACAGAAGCCCGGGGAAAAATTAAATCCGGTGTGATGAAACTTTCCAAAGCAGTGAAAGTCACTCTCGGTCCACGGGGAAGGAATGTAATTCTGGAGAAAAAATTCGGTTCACCATTGGTAACTAAAGATGGTGTCACCGTAGCAAAAGAGATAGAATTGGAAGAGCCGTTCGAAAATATCGGTGCGCAGTTGGTAAAAGAAGTAGCATCGAAAACCTCGGATGTGGCGGGAGATGGCACTACTACTGCTACAGTGCTCGCCGAAGCGATATTTCTTGAAGGGATGAAAAATGTGACTGCTGGAGCGAATCCACAGGCACTTCGAAGAGGACTGGAAAAAGCCACTAAAGTAGTGGTAGAAAATCTTGAAAAAATGACAAAAGATATCGCCGACTCGCAGGAAATTGCTTATGTGGGCGCTATTTCCGCAAATAATGATATGCAGATAGGAAAACTTATTGCCGAGGCGATGGACAAGGTTGGAAAAGAAGGCGTAATTACAGTCGAGGAAGCCAAAGGCACCGAAACCACTCTGGATGTGGTGGAAGGTATGCAATTCGATAGAGGATACATTTCGCCATATTTTATCACCGACCCAGACAAAATGGAAGCCATCCTGGAAGAGCCGTTGATACTCATTCACGATAAGAAAATTTCCTCGATGAAAGACCTGCTTCCAATCCTCGAAAAGATAGCTCAAACCGGAAAGTCATTGTTGATAGTATGCGAGGATATCGAGGGAGAAGCACTGGCTACATTAGTAGTTAATAAACTTCGTGGAACATTGAAAGTGTGTGCGGTCAAGGCACCCGGTTTCGGTGATCGCCGCAAGGCTATGCTTCAGGATATCGCCATACTAACCAACGGACAGGTGATTTCTGAGGAACTTGGGTTCAAACTGGAGAACACTCGTATCGAGGATCTCGGACAGGCAAAGAAAATCACTGTGGATAAAGACAATACTACTATAGTGGAAGGTCAGGGAGATTCGGAAAAAATCAACGGCAGGATAAATGAGAT
>QNEG01000227.1 GCA_003645115.1 bacterium
GCATTACATGATATGTAGTGCTTCTCGCCACAAAAGTAGCGCCCGATGCTAAACTCAATTCGACTGCATCGAATGGTGGGTCGATATTTCCATAAGGAGCAGTATGAGCGAATGCTCCCAATGGAGTAGTAGGAGCTACCTGTCCACCGGTCATTCCATAAATAGAATTATTAATCAAAATCATATTTATATCGATATTTCTTCGACAGGAATGAATGAAGTGATTTCCGCCGATTGCCAATCCATCGCCATCGCCAGAGACCACGATTACAGTCATTTCTGGACGAACCAGTTTTACACCAGTGGCGAATGGCAATGCTCGACCGTGGGTAGTGTGCAATGTATTGAAATCTACATATATGGGCATCCTGCTGGAACAACCGATACCAGAGATAAGCGCGATATCATCTTTTGGTATTTGTAATTCGTGGACAGCGTGGATTATTGCGCCCATCACAGTTCCTATACCACAACCAGAACACCACACGGTAGGGAACCGTTTTCGCCATCTCATATATTCATGTATTTCCGACAGTTGAACCGCCATTATATTTCCTCCTTTATGGACTTGACAATTTGTTCGGGTTCCAATGGATGTCCATCATATCTATTTATCGGAATAATTTTAGCACAATTTCCCAATGCCTCTCGAACTGGATGTATCAATTGACCCATATTATTTTCAGCCACGAACACATATTTAGCATTTTTTGCAGCAGATATAATAGGTTCATCGGGAAAGGGCCATATAGATTTCAACTCGATAAAACCGGCTCTAACTCGTCCCTTCCTCAATGTAGCTACTGCGCCTCTGGAGGCTCGGGCCGCACTACCATAGCCCACTATCAATACTTTAGCATCATCGGTGTGATATTCTTTCCAATCCCATATTTCCTTTTTATGGACTACTATTTTCTTTCGCAATGCCTCTAATCTTTCGGTTATTTCTGCCTCTATGGATGATGGAAAACCCAGTCTATCGTGAGTCAACCCGGTGATACTATATCTGAAACCCTCACCGAATGGAGATGGATGTGTGATATAATTTTCAGGGATATCGTAAGGCAAATACCATTCTGGCGGGACTTCCGGGAATGGTCGTTTGACTTCGGTAAGCTCTGAACTTTTCTTCAACACTAATTTCTCACGCATATGTCCAATCAATTCATCCAGTAGGACAATAACCGGAGTGCTAAGCATCGATGCCAACTCGAATGCTCGCATAGTAATTTCGTAGGATTCCTGCACACTGGATGCGGCTAATGCAACAGCAGTATAATCTCCGTGAGTTCCCCATCGAGCCTGCATAGTATCGGATTGAGCTAATTTAGTGGGCAATCCAGTAGATGGACCACCACGCTGAATATTCACAATCACTATGGGTAGTTGAGTCATATATGAATATCCAAGATTTTCCTGCATAAGAGAGAAACCGGGACCTGAAGTAGCGGTCATAGATTTAGCACCAGCAGCGGATGCACCTATAATCGCTGCGATAGAGGCGATTTCATCCTCCTTTTGAATGAAAACTCCACCTACCTTAGGCAATTCACGAGACATTCCCTCGGCGATTTCAGTGGATGGAGTAATTGGATAACCTGCAAAGAACCGACAGCCAGCATGTATCGCTCCATATACCACCGCATCATTTCCCTGAACAAATACTACCGGACGACCGTCCTTGGTAATTCTATTCAGTGGCATTTTTTTCTTCCCTCCAATTGGTATTTTTTATTATTGCAAAATCGGGACAAATTTTCCAGCACAGTGAGCAATATGTGCATTTATCTGGGTGAGCCATAAATGGTTGCTTGTTATCATTTTCTTCCAATGCCTGCGTGGGGCAGATAAACACGCAAATCCCACAGTTCTTGCACCATTCATAAAAAAATATTAACTTCCCTTCCAGATGCGGAACAGCCTCGATAGGATGAGACACAATCCCAGATTGTATCAATCGTTCCGCAGATGGTTTCGTTATTTTACCCATTAAATCCTCCTAATATTTTCTTCGGTTATTCATAATTAAAGCACTGTAATTAGTAGTCAAGTATTTTTTCAAAAAAACAGAAGTATCTGTTTGGAATAAAAAATCAGCACAAAATTTCAATTCGATTTATGTTGTTATTTGTATCCAGAAAATAGATTTACTTAATATGACTTTCTCGGTAAAATCCTGGTGAGCGAATTATAGTATCAAAGGTGTATCGTGAGTCTGTCTCTGGGAAATCGCTGAGATAATGTAATCCTCGACTTTCTCTTCTTTGCATAGCAGAGCGAATCATTAAATCTGCCACATAAGCCATATTACGAAGTTCGAGTATTTTCCTGCGGACAGGGTTTTTGCGATAGAAATCATCGATTTCCTCCCACATCGCCTGAACTCGTGAATGCGCACGAGTGAGTCTGGATAGTGAGCGGACGATTCCCATATAGTCCCACATCAATGCACGAAGCATTTGATAATTATGCCGAATTATCACCCATTCGTTTCTGTCGAACACACCAGAATCATCCCAGTCGGGTATATCAGGGAAATCATTGCTACCGAGACCTCTTCGCTGGATATCCTGAATGCAGAAATGAGCAAATGAGAAAGCCTCCAGCAACGAATTACTCGCCAATCTATTAGCACCGTGCATTCCCGAGCAAGCGACCTCTCCGCAAGCGTAAAGATTTTCGATATCTGTTCGTCCCCATTCGTCAACCAAAATCCCACCGCATATATAGTGAGCCGCAGGAACTACTGGAATTCTATCAGTAGTTATGTCTATATTTTCCTTAAGACAATTTTCATAAATATTGGGAAATCTCTTCCGAATAAAATCTGCACCTTTATGCCGAATATCAAGATATACGCAGGGTTCTCCGGTCTTTTTTAGTTCGTGGTCTATGGCTTGAGCGACCACATCTCTCGGAGCGAGTTCTGCTGATGGATGATAATTTTGCATAAACCGCTCACCATTAGCATTGACCAACTTTGCGCCCTCGCCACGAACAGCCTCGGAAATTAGAAAAGCTCGTTCGGTCTCGCCGGACTCGGTATATAAAACTGTAGGATGAAATTGCATAAATTCCATATTAGCAATACGAGCACCGGCACGGTATGCCATAGTGATTCCATCACCAGTGGCTACCGATGGATTGGTGGTATGTTGATAAATAATTCCAGAACCACCAGTAGCGAGTATTGTTTTCCGAGCGAGAATAGTATGCACCTCGCCACTTTGGATACTCAACACATAGGCACCATAGCATTCTATATTTTCCCAGGGGCGAAGATTATAATTGGGAAGATGATGTTGCGTCAATATGTCAACAGCCATATAATTTTCCATAGTCCTTATATCCGGATTATCCGATACTGCTCGAATCAATGCATCTTCCACCGCACGACCGGTATAATCGGCGACATGGACTATCCGACTATTAGAGTGTCCACCTTCTCTGCCTAATTCCGGAATATCTGCAGTATCGGTAGGTTTTGAAAACTCTACTCCCAGATTGCTGAGATAATTTATTACTTGAGGAGCATATTTAACCACTTTTTCCACTACCTTTGAATTACATAATCCTGCACCCGCACGAATAGTATCGTTTATGTGAACCTCGAAGGAATCCTCCGAATTGGGAAGGACTGCTGCTATTCCACCCTGTGCAAGGGATGTGTTGCAATCATCCAGCGAGCTTTTGGAAATCAATATCACTTTCCCATACTGTGAGGCTTCCAGTGCAAAGCTCAAACCGGCGATACCAGAACCGATTACTAAAAAATCTGTGGTATGTTTTTTCGGTGTCATTTATCAAAAATTAAGATTTTTATCCATCCATAGAGTGGGGTCGATTTTCGGGAAAATATCATCTTGAGCTTCCAATAATTCGAGTTCTCGCCATAATCCCGCCGATGGTTCTTTACCATCGAATAATAATTCCGCAATCTTTTTGGTCTCATTAAA
>QNEG01000228.1 GCA_003645115.1 bacterium
GTATGTGACCTTCGAGTCCAGATTAAAATCAATGACCCCATCGCTCCATATATGTCAGATTTTGGTTTGGTCGAGGTCTTTGGTAAAGAAGGCTTCAAAGTATCTGCCGATTTCCCGGTAAAATTTGGGACACAGGTGGTTATAGTTCCGGAGCTTCCTGCTGGAAGATATACGGTGCAAGCAAGCTATGGAACGATTATCGCCACTAAATGCGTGATTTTAGGTTGCGTGTGCATAGACAACTGGCGTGAGGTATTTGCCTCCGCTACCGTTAATGAATTGAAAAAAGAGTCTGCATCTTGCGCAGGATGTATGAAATATACCACTGGCACCGGGTTCGCCGCTGGAAATTATGGTTGGACAGGTGGAGCAACCGGCGCTGGATATTGGGGTAAATCTAACACTTATTCCAGTTCCACCAGTTGGGGTTCTGCTCAAAAAAATCCTGAACTAAAAGGTTCCGGTCAACTGGATGTTCCCTGTTCGATGGTTACACCTTGTAGCAGAAATGTTTCTTTTGAATTTCCCGATGACGCAAAAGATTAAACCCTTTTCTAATGTATCAAGGAGGGTAAAATGAAAAAGGTTTTATTGGTTATGTTAGCGATAAGTTGCTCCATATTTGCACAGGGCAACGCAATATTTAAAGTGACTGATTATCCCGATGAGGAGCTTTGCCCACGAGTATCACCGGATGGTGAAAGATTGGCATATGTGGATTTAAAGGTAGTGGGTCCATTTCCTGTTGCCAATATTCGAGTCGCCACTGTTGATGGCAAAAATTCGATGCTCGCTACTACCGGACAGGGTCCACAAATCGATAATCAATATCCATCCTGGTTTCCGAATTCTGCTCAACTGGCTTACGAAAGATTAGTCCCAGTTGCAAACAACATCCAGACATACGAAATATGGGCTGTGCCATTCAATTCATCCAATGGAACTAAATTAGTTCAGAATAACTACAATTTTTCTGTGATGCCGGATATTTCCGCCATCGGCGATGCAGTTTTCGTTACCTCGGGAAACCTGGATTGCCCATTCCCAGGATATCCTGTATGGCGATTTAGCGATGTCCCACCGCCTGCCGATGTTATGGGAAATTTTATAATCGCAATTCAACCCGCAGGACAATCGGTGATATTGAACACAATCCCGGGATTATATCCGAGATGGAACCCGGATGGAAAATTAGTAGCGTATTCTGCCTGGAATGCCACTACTGGCTGGGATATTTTTATCGCAGATTATGAAAAAGTCCGCGGATTGACCAATTTCAGGCAAATTACATCTGAGCCGGGAGATGAATTCGCTCCAGCCTGGTCCCCCGATGGCGATTGGATTGCATACTCATATGCTCGACCAGCTACCCCATCTCCTATAAATATTTTTGTAATCAATATCCACAATGGCACCAAGATTCAGGAAACTCTCGAACCGAATTCTGTTATCACTATGCCAGATTGGGTAATTACCGAAGATGGCGAAGAATATATATATTGCTGTTCCAATATGGATGGAGATTTCGATATCTATCGATTTATACCTTCCACTGCTGAAGTAGAAGGTGTTTCGGCATCAGCACCAGCGCCAGGAGCAACACTCAGGGTTAAGACACCAAAATCTGAACAAGAGAAAAAACGCGAGGCTGAAATTCGAGTTATAGTGCTGAATACATCCACCGATAAACAGTCCGACATCGCTCAAGGATTTGCCAGTAAAGTAGGAGAACAACTTATGCAATGGAACGAGAATATAGTAGTTACCAGCGTAATAAACGGTTCCGATAGCGGTGAACCACATATATATTATTCCAGTGATAAATATGAGAAGTTAGCTAATGATATTGCGCTATATCTGGATGGTTTGATTACTGGTGGAGTATTATATTCTGAGACTCAATATCTATTTTTCCCCGCTGAACCGCTTTCCAGTTCGCCATATAAGTTGAGCAATGTAGATATTTTAGTGGAAGCTCCAGCTAATTGATTAACACATCGATATTGAGTAATCCAATGCTGAAAAAAATAACAATACTAACACTATTATTTGTTTCGACTTTATTCGGTCAATTCAGGGGATTAGGATTTATTCCGAAAAGTTTTCCCGAGTCGATGGTGAAACAACAATTACCGCCATCATACCGAACAGCCGATTTGCCAGCACAATTCGATTGGCGAAATGTGGATGGAATAAATTATATCACTTCGGTGAAAGTTCAAGGGAGTTGTGGTTCCTGCTGGGCATTCGCAGGAGTTGCACAGTTCGAATCCGCAATCAGAATACATTCCAATTATCCATTATTACCGCTGGATTTCTCCGAACAGGAACTGGTATCCTGTCATCCAGATTATGCAGGCTGTGAGGGCGGAAATTTCCCCATCGATTATTTCGAACAAATCGGTATTACCGATGAAGATTGTTTCCCATACGATACCAACCAAACTATCGCCAATTATCTCCACTGCGAAAATATTTGCTCCGATGCATACGCTCGAAGAGATTACCGACTCGAAGTAGATATAGTAAATACCAATTTCAATGTGGAGAATATAAAACAAGCTGTGTATCATTGCCCGATGTTTCTGGGAATAAATGCACTTCGCTCACTTGCCGAATTGGGACCGACCGATGAAGATTCTGTATGGATTCCCGATACTACCGACCCCACAGAGACCAGCGTGGGCGGCCATGCTATGCTTTGCGTGGGTTGGAACGATAACCAACAATGTCTCATTTTTAAAAATAGCTGGGGAACCCAACACGGCGATTCGGGTTTCGTGAAAATTTCATACCGATGTTTCGATTTGGATTTCCCGAAACATATATGGCTATATCCTGACACTTATGATACATATATTTTCCCTGTCCAGAAAATCGAGGCAAAATTAGTTAAGAATTGGGATTATGAGGATATTACAGTGAAAAGCGAGACCACATATCTATCCATTTCTGCGGAGGACACTATAGAAATCATTAGTCCGAAATTTTTCCAGCAAAATAGCGAATGGTATATGGTGGAAAGCTGGAGTTGGATGAAAGATTTAATCGATACTACCTTATTCGAAAATGGCAACGGAAATACGCTATCAGTGGTTTTCGATGCGCCGATGGAAATCACTTTCTTTTGCAGTGGAACTACTGCGGTCGCTACCGAGCCTTTATCCAATGACAATATTGTCGCATATCCAAATCCGTTTACAATCAACGCCCAGAAAATTACTATTTCATTTTATCTTTCCGAGAGTGGAATAGTGAATGTGAAAATTTTCGATGTGGGTTATAATTTAGTGAATAGTCTAATAATAGGAGAAGAATATAACATTGGCAGTGTCAATGTATTGTGGGATGGAAAGAATCAGAATGACGAGTTCGTCGAGCCGGGAGTTTATTTCGTGGTTATAGAAAGCACATCGGGAGAAAAAGGGATTACCAAAATTGTGGCGAGGAAACAATGGTAGCAAAACAAAAAATATATCTCATATTGTGCTTAATAACGATTATATTTACGCAATCCAATGGAGCGGTTCCCGGCGGAGATGCCGGCGCATATCTGGAACTGGCACCATCTATTTCTACATCGGCTCTCGCTGGTGCCTGCTGGACTTTCTGTCCCGAACCATCCGCTATTTTCACCAATCCAGCAAATCTTTATAATTTATCCGCTTTATCCGGTGAGGTTTCCTATGAGAAATTCCCATTGGATGTATCTCGATATTCTTTTTCCGCATCGTTTCCAATAGGCAATTTTAGGTTATCTGCGGGAATGTTGCAACATTCGATAAATGAAATTCAGGGTAGAGATGAACAGGGAAATCTGACTACTGAATTCGGTTATAATTATATTTCCTATTCCTTTGGCGGTGCTTATGGAATAAAAGGCGGCAAAATGAAAGACCGTTGCAAAAGTCCATATTGGGAATTCTCCACCGGTATCTCCACTAAAATAC
>QNEG01000229.1 GCA_003645115.1 bacterium
ATCATAGGAAAATATAATTTCACCTTGTTGCTTGTTAATTTATTATATCTAACATAAAATGCTATGAATTCTGTAAAATGTGTTTATTTTCGTTATTATGAGTTCACCATACATTAAAATAGTTCTCGTTTTAGTGTGTATGTGTTCTGGAGTGATATACGGCGCTATAATCGGTGTGCCGGAACGATTTAGTTCATTCCCGGCGGATTCATTCCCGCAGATACTTTGGAGAAATGGTTTCTGGGAGGCGCGTATCGATTCCACAAAAAATGATTCAATATTCATTACCACAGGAAAACCAGCCGTAATAAAAGATATATCCATAATATCCAAATCCGATAGTCCAATTCAAATATTGAAGGAGACGATAGATTGTGAACCGGAGGACACATTGACCAATCGCTTAATAGAATTAAATCAAGAGAAATTGGTGTCCAAATTGGAAAATATTGGATATCCATTTGCCTCCTGTTCCACAGAGTTAGATATAGACCAATCCAATGAAATCATCCCGGTTGATTTGAATTTTGTGATAGATGAAGGTGATAAAGTAATATTGGAACGGTTGGAGGCTCAAATAACCGGCAACACGAAAAGTTCCGTAATAGCACACATTATGTTATTCAAATCTGGGGAGTTATATCGGCAAAATCGAATAGATAAGGCGACCACTCGATTGCGACGAGCGGGAATAGTATCTGTTCTTGGTGAACCTTATCCTGCGATGGACCCTGCAGGCAACTGGACTTTGGTAGTGAAATGTTCTGATATACCGACTACTACTGTGTCCGGTGTATTGGGCTATTCGGAGGACGAATTATCCGGCGATTTCCAATTCGTAAGCAAAAATCTTTTAGGCACGGGAAGATATATCGATTTCGAACTATCCACATATCAAGAAGATAGAGAAATAAACTTCACATATCGAGAACCATTCCTATGGGATTGGAATATTTCCCCACAGTTCGGTTCTACCTGGGAAATAAAGGATAGTTCATATATTTCTCGTCAACATTCTGTTGGAATATTTGTTCCGCTGAGATACGAACTGGATGCATATTTTGGTATGTTGACCGAGCGGATAGTCCCCGGTCCCGACTTATCGAGAACGGGATATTCCAATCAGGAAAATTTTGGAATGGAAGTTTCATTTCAATATTCCACTTTGGACGACCCCATACTTCCCAGAAAAGGATTTTATTTAAGCAGTGGTGCCACTGGAGAATATTTACACTACTGGGGAAATCAAAACAAGAGAGAATTTGGGTCCAATGGTAATGCAAAATTACTTATGGCATTCCAATGGCGCAAATTATCACTATGGTTGGAATTTGCAGGATGGGGATGGATTGTCCCCAATTTGCCCGAACAATCTCAATGGGAATATTTGGGCGGATGGAAAAATCTTCGAGGATATAGAAAAAATCAGTTCGCTGGAATAAGGATTATCCGGGGCACTATAGAACCACGATTGATAATCGTTCCCGGAGTCCATATTTTCCCTTTCCTCGATTTAGGTGCATATCGGGATTATTCGGGATGGAATATAAAGCCCGGATATGGCGCTGGAATAGAATATCGTTATGGTGCCGGAGTGTTTTCTATCGAATATGGAATCGGCGAGGGAAGAAATATTAAAAACGGATTGATACATTTCGGCTTGAGAATGAGTATATAATCTTTAGGTTTATAATCCCTCTGTCTCCGACCGTGTCGGAGCCGTTCCCCTTAATAAGAGGGACAACGATGCCGACTTGTCGGCAGAGTAGGGGGATAATGGCGAACCGGTGATTCGCCATTACGATTTACTATTTTGGAATGTTCTATTCTACCCCGATGACCAGTTCTTCGTTCCATTCTCCAACACCGAAATCGTTTGTGCCGTGCACCTTGTATGTGTATGTCCGCGGAGTGTCGAGGATGTCCTCGTATTTGAATATGTCGGTTCCGCAATCGAGTATGTCGCAGCTGTTGTAGGTGAATGCGAGTTCGTATTCTTCGGCTCTGTCCGCCGGGTCCCATTCGATAAGCGCCATCATAATTTAGTGATGCTCGGCGGGAGACCATCGCAAATGCTGCGGCACAGCCGAAACCTGAACATCCACGACATAAATATCGCTTCACGACGATTGCGCTGCGGGACTGCTCCATTGGTATGAAAACACTCTGGTAGAACCGCCAAATAATTATACAGTTTCGTCCGCACAATACGGACAGCCATTGGATGCAGTGGCAGTAGCACTAACTACATATACTGTCACTGCGAGGCAGGAATCGCTCCAGCAATCGTAATAGGGATTGTAGTTTCGGACATAGTAAGTGGCATCGAATTTATCGTAGCCGGTGCCATTATATGTTTTTTCCCAATCACAATTCCTCCCAGAGTAAAGAAACAATAGAGAAAATATAATAATAAGTTTTTTCGCATTTTTCATATTTCACTCCTTTTACTCCAGAAAAACTGTAATATAAAAAATTAAGAATATGTCTAACATTTTTATAACAGTATGATTAATTTATAATAAAATACCTAACGATAAATTTCTATGATAGTATTCACTAATAAAATTTATATTCCATTTATGATTTCGAATTTTGGTTCATCAAAATCTGATTAACATTGCTCGAGAAAAATTTTTCATCAATTTAGTTTCTCTTTTTTTACTCAAATATTGACTTTTGTAATATTTTTCATATTAATTATAATTATGAAATTTAAATTTGAAATATTATTGGTAATCGTATTCTTGGTTGGTTTATGTTTTTCAGCAGAATTCCGAGTTCGCATCGGTATCCAGAATGATGACATTACTTTTGCGGATTGGTATAATTATTTCGGTATCTCTCCCACCGCCAGTGATGAATGGGATTCATCGGATATGCTCAATATGTCCTCGCCAGAACCACATTACATAGATTTGTATTTTCCTCACGATGACTCTACCAGACCAGATTACTGGGAACCGCCATACTCGGGAACATATTGTGCCGATATTCGAGATACTATTTTCACTCAAGAGATATTTTATTTCGATATTTTTTCTACTGCTACCACCACAGAAAGTGTGGCAATATTCTGGGTGGAGGAGGATTCTATCCCGCCATCATATAAAGTGGAAATTATCCCTCGTCACGAGAATGGTGTGAATATTTTCCACCAGGATACTTTATGGCGAAATATATCACCGGGAGTGCACTATTTCTCCGCTAAAGTGATTAAAAATGTCTATGATAAGGTTATAACTATTCCGGAGGTTATTTTCCTGAAAATTCGTGAGCGTATATGGGTAAATACATATCTGGTGGGAGCATCCGACACAGTAAAAGTTCCCGCAGAAATTTCTGCCTATGGAGAATCGGCGCTATTGAATGGAAATATTTTACAGGGAATAAGAGAGGGAGTTTCACACTTGATACTAAATTATCGTGGGTTCTGCGATACCACTACTGTAGTGGTAGCAGGAATCGGACCACAGGTTACTATACCAGTTTGCACAGGATGGAATTTGATTTCTTTCCCGGTGAAACCAACTTATTCTGCAGTAGAATTGGTAATCGGTAGAATTTCCCCGCCTATATATGAATTCGATGGAACATCATATACATTCACAGTGCCGGAAACTATACAATCAGGGAAGGGATATTTCATTTTTTCGGAAACCGACACATTCCTCCAATATACTGGAAATATCGTGCCATATGTGGAAATTCCTATCCAGCCAGGATGGAATGCTATCGGCGGTCCAACTTATTCAGTTAGTTGGAATTGGGTTAAGGATGAATATGATAATATTTTTTTGGGTAATATGTTCAATGTTTCGGGAGGAAAATATCGCATTCGAGATGTCCTTGTCCCCGGTCGAGGATATTGGGTTTTTAGCAAACAGGAAACAACCATAACAATTTCACAGTCAGGAGGTTTGTGATGAATATCAATA
>QNEG01000230.1 GCA_003645115.1 bacterium
AAATTATCGTTTATATTGAATCGTAGCGCAAGTATTTTTTTGGGGAAAGATGAATCTTAATCCGCTTAAGATTCTTTCAATCGCTTCTTTAACAATTCCAATCGATTTTGATAGATTTCTCTATCGTGTTTGGAGATATCGGTTCGAGCTAATACTTTTTCGTATATCTCTATCGCTTTTTCGGTTTTTCCCTGTGCTGCGTATATTTCCGCAGTAGTAGCAGTGTTTACATCTTTGGGAGTCTTTCTGGGCGCAGGTTCTTCTTCCTTCCTGGGTTCCTCGTCTTTTATCAATGGTTCCAGTAATTCCTCAGGAATGGTAGCGAATGGTTCGTCTATTCTGGTTTCCAAACCCTCGATTTCAGTTTCCGTTTCGTCTGGTTCTGGTGGAGTAAAATCCTGTCGGGTGGATAATTCGCCTACATCATCGGTCTCTTCGGGTGGTTGAAATCCAGAATCATCTCGCAGTTGCAATCCATCGATTTGCTCGATTTCTATTTCTGGTGTTTCCTCTTCGCCAGGTTCTGTTTTCTCCTCGCTTACAGCAGGTTGTTCCGTTTCCCAAGAAATTCCTTCCTCGCTTTCTTCGGTTGTCCCGATTCCCAAACCGAATACATCCTCGGGTAAATCATCCAGGGAGAATTCTGTTTCTTCCTCGCCAGTATCCTCCTCGGATTCGGGTTGTTTCAATATTTCATCCATCGGTTTTCCCTGTTCTTCTTTTTCCTCGTCCGATATCTCGAACACATTTTCCAGATTCAACATTTCATCAATATCTTCGGTTTCAGGAGTTTTTATTTCTGTCTCTGGTTTGGGTTGGACTTCCTGTTTCGGCTTCGCTTCCGGCTCACTTTCGGATACCGATTCAGATATTTCTACCATACTATCCTCTATATCTATCTGGAATACATCCTCGGGCAATTCCATCTCCGTTTCGATTTCCTCGCCTTCTGCGGCGGGTTTTTCCGTTTGTTTAGTAATTTCTGGTTCAGTTTCGGTTTCGGCTTTTTGGATTGGTTTTTCCGCCGCCTCGCCAGAATCTTCTAATCCGATTTGGAATACATCCTCGGGTAATTCCATCTCCTCGGTCTCCGCCGATGTTTCCATTTCTGCTCCTGGTTCGCTTTCCCGTGATGACTCCTGTGATGATGATTCTATTTCTGGAGGAGATTCTGTCAGTCGTTTTTTAAGCGATTCCAATCGATTTTGATACTTCTCTCTATCTTGCTTTCCAAGCTCGGTTTGAGCTAATAAATTCTCATATATTTCTATCGCTTTTTCGGTGTCTCCCTGCGCTGCAAATATTTCCGCAACACTGGGAATATCCTCATTTCCCGAAACTTTTTCTGATACTTCCGATTCTTCCTCTCCTTCGGTTTTTAAAACCTCGATTTCCAATTTTTCCTTTTCAGTTTCAATCGATTCTATTTTTTCACCAGCAATTTCCAGTTTTTCTTGTTCCCCTGATAGAACAATTTCTTCCTCGCTGGGAATAGTCTTCTCGGTTGTTTCCGATTCAGTTTCCTCGGTGATTTCCTGTTCCATTTCTCCCAATCCGAACACATCCTCGCTTAATTCGAAAGTCTCTTCCGCTGATTCTGCTGATTCTGGTTTTTTCTCCGCTTTCTCTGTTTGGATTTCCTCTCTCACTTCAGGTTCGGTGATAATTTCTTCCGGTTCAGTCGCAGTTTTTTCTTCTTCTATTTCACCCCAATCGAATTCACCCTCTGAAAGTTCCAGTTTTTCTTCTTTTGCTAGAGCAGTTATTTCCTTGCCGGGAGAAATCTCTTCGCTCACTTCGGGAACGTTTTTTTCGCTCTCTCCTGTTTCTAATCCCCAATCTAATATTTCCTCGTCTTCTGGTGGCGCAGATGGTTGTTCCGCTGGCTGTTGTGCAGATGTCGTAGGTTCTTGTTCCACCACACTTTCCGCCGATTGTTCCTGTTCACTCCAATCGAGTTCGATTTCTTCGGTTTCGGTTTCCTGGTGAACGGTTTCCAGCTGAGTTTCCCGAACAGATTCAGCGGATTGTTCCTTACTGACTGGAGCCTGGAAAGCCTTGAATATCTCATCTATTTCCACTAAATCATCGCTTTCCTGTTCGATTTCATTCAATTCTACCGGTTCCATTTGCTTGGATTCGCTCATTTGTTCCAATGCTTCTAATTCTTCCGGCATCGCTTTGATTACCAGTGGAAGATGTTTTATTTCTTGAATGGATTCTATACCAATTAGCGAGAACACTCCACCGCCAATTTTCTCTACATCTACCGATGGAAGTTCCTCCTCGGGTTCTTTAGTCAGTTCTGGAACCGCTTCCTCGATTTTTTCCCAATTTTGAACCAATGTAGAGTAAGCAGTTCGATTTATAGGGTCTATAGATAATATCTGCAGTATATGAGCGGTAGCAGCTGGATAATTGCCGGATGAAATTTCCATTTGAGCTAATCCATATAACGCAGCGATATTGAATGGGTCGAATTTCAGTGCATTCGTATATGCTTCTTTTGCTCGGTCATATTTTCCGGAGCGCTGAAATAAATGTCCCATAACCAGATAACCGGTCAGATATGATGGATTTTGTTCCATTCCTTTCTCGATTAGAGTGATAGCAGTATCTTGTTTCCCGCTCTCGAATAACAATTCTGCCAGTCGAGCGAACACGATAGATGTTGGATTATTCTGGATATGTTCTCGTAATTTCTTGTAAAGTTCTGTATTCATAATTATTCCTCGATTTGTTTATAAAATTGTGTTCCTCCTGGTGAAGAAATTTTATCTCGCCAGTAAGGGTCGTTGATTTCTCCCTCCACATTGGAATGCATCAGTTTCATATTTCCTAAACCCAATGGGTCGGCGAAAATAAAGAACATATTTTCATTATAATAACTCCATTGTTCCCAGGCATTACTGGAAATATTAAAAGAGTGATGTTCCACATCGTCTGGTGGTCCATAGACTAAATATATTCTGCCCCGGTCGTTTTTCCAACCGGGAATATTTCCTGATGAAAATGTGCGGTTCACATAATCCCATCTCGCCAGGTATTGTTCGAGTAGTTCGTTTCTATCCGTGTCTGGAGTGGGATCTCGGTCGTCCCAGAACCTTTCCCAGAAATTTACTTTCCCCTCCTTTTTTAGATTATCGAATGTCGCCAATTCCTTCGGTGTTAATAAATAAAGTAAAATATTTCTCATATCGCTAACATTTTTTTCTGAAATTGCAAGAGTTTCTTCTGAAAGTGTTTTCACTACCGTAAAATCTCGACTGACAGTGGCGATTACCTGTTCCATAGTATCTAATAATTCTAATTTAAGATTATAATCACCATCGGGAAAACCGGCGACAGAAAATCCGCTTATATACCAACTCGCTCCCTTTACAGTGAACCATTCTGTCTGAAAACGGCGGAAAAGAGTATCATTATGATATACCGATTGACCGATTCCCACTCGTCTAACCGATGTATCCGGAAAATAGAATTCTGAATAGTGATAGACAATCAATGAATTTATACTATATACACCACTCGGATTTGGAAACATTCTATATCCCAGCTTATTCAGTGGAGTATTTTCATCGGTAGGACTGGCAGAATATGATAACATTATGTCGGAAAAGGTTGGTTTTTCGCTCCAGTAATTATGCAACCGAACATCGAGTTCGGCGTTATCTTGCTTGTCGGACAATTCATCCTCGGCGAGAATGGATATTTTATACTCTCCGATGGGCAAATGAAATGTATGAACATTTAATAACATAAATTGCTGTGTTATAGGTTGATTCTCGGGAATACTCATCGGTGATGAATATGTCAACGAATCTATCAGTTTGCCATCGGAATCGAGAATATCTATATCCACTTTCAAGCTACCCCGATATGCTGTGGATACAGAATCATACTGGAAAGTGAAATCATGCCTATCGAGTTTGGTAT
>QNEG01000231.1 GCA_003645115.1 bacterium
AATATTATGAAAAAGATATGGAGTTTGATTATCATTTGGGGATTATTTATTTGTGTATTCTCCGATAGTGGTGGACCAGATGAATTCGGCTATCAGTGGGTGGATTCCGATGAAGCTGGCGGTCCCGTGTTCAATTGGATAGAAATATCTACAACAGGAACCAGACTTACTGCACTCGACTGCGATGACTGTTATACCTGGCTCGATTTACCCGAAGCTTTCGAATTCTACGGAATCAGTTATTCCCAAATGGTTGTCACATCCAATGGTTATCTCAGTTTCGACGAGGATGCAACATATTTTCCCATTAGTTCGACATATTCTTCATTCCCCGATAGCGACAGTCCCAATGCGATTATCGCTCCATACAATTTCGACCAGGACCCCGCAGATAGCCCGGGCGCTATTTATTACCAACACTTCGATGGCTACACTGTAATCGAATGGTATGAGATTTGTCAATATCCCGGCAGTGGTTCATATGACCCATCTACCTGGGAAGTCATACTAAAATATTCAACTAAAGAAATAATATTCCAATATCTTCATACAGCAAATTTAACCACGACATTGCGTATGGGAATCGAGAACGAGGATGGCACGATTGGACTGAATATGCACTCCTGGAGTGGCGACCCACCGGACTCTTTTGCTATTCGCACTCGCGCTACTCCGATTGCAGCGCCGCCGTATTTTGATAATTTTGAATGGGATACTGGTGATTTCACTATCGGTGAAGATAGTGAATGGGAACGAGGACCAGTTCTGGCATCATCACCGGTATTTCCACCGCATAGTGGTGGACGATGTTATGGCACCGTCCTCGATGGCGATTATGTTAATAATGCAGATTGGTCGTTATATCCACCGCATATCGATGCTACTACTGCTGAATGGCCTATTATGGATTTCTGGCATTTCTATCAAACCGAGGAGGGACATGATGGCGGAGTAGTAGAAGTATCTACCGACGAAGGTGGTAGTTGGTTCATAATCGAGCCTGAGGAGGGTTATCCTACCGCTATGACAGATGGTCCATTGGCTGGTTCAGACGCTTTCTCCGGATACAGTGATGGATGGCTCTATTCATCGTTCGACCTATCAGATTTTTCGGGACAAGAAATTATGGTGAGATTTCGCTTGGTATCCGATGACGCCAATACCGACCTGGGATGGTATATAGACGATTTCGGATATCATCAGGCTTACGGTGTCCTCCACGGGAATGTAGATTTAGCATATTTCGAGCCAGATTCCGGCGCTCGCGTCGAAATCCCCACTCTGGGACTAACCGAAATTACAGATACTGCCGGATACTTCATTTTCGATACGGTCACTGTAGGAACTCACTATGTTCGAGTTACCAGAGACCATTTCGTGCCCAGAGATTCCATTTCGTTCACTGTGGATAGGTTCGATACTGTCTATCTGAATATACTGCTGGCACCCGAGCTTTACAATGAGGATTTCGAGGAGACCAATGGTGATATGGTTCCGGATCCACCAGAGGGTTGGGAATGGGGAACGCCGACTGTCGGTCCTGATAGCGCCCACTCGGGTGTGAAATGCTGGGGAACAAAATTAGGACAAAACTACGAAAGCAATGCTCACTGGAAATTGACTCTTCAAGTGCCATTATATGAGGTAAATTGGCCCCTGTTGAGCTTTTATACCTGGTATAAATTCGAGGAGGGATTTTACGGGACATTCCCCGATGGCGGAAATATTAAAGCATCGGTGGATTCCGGCACCACCTGGGAAATTGTCCGACCAGTCGGCGGATACGACGGCACTATCGGCGACCATAATCTATTTATGCCATTGGAACCAGCTTTCGGCGATGATGAAACCGGTGATTTCTGGCACGAGGTTTATGTCCCATTATACGATTATTCCGATTATCCGGTGATATGGATTAGTTTCGAAATTGGAACCGATGCCAGTATCACTAACCGAGGTTGGTATATCGATGATATTAGAATAGCCGATGACTCCACATACGCTGGAGTAAATGAACTAACTAAATTGCCCCAAAATTTCTCGTTGTCTGCGACCCCGAATCCATTCAATTCCAGTTGCAGAATTACTTACAATCTGGCGGAGGATGCTATCCTGGAAATATTCGATATCTCTGGAAAACAAATATTCCATCGGGAAATTTCTGCTGGAGTCGGTTCCATATTGTGGTCACCAGATGATATCCCCAGTGGAATCTATTTCGCAAGATTGCATAATTCAACTCAAAATCGAATAGTGAAAATATCACTGGTGCGATAGCTGAATTTCATTTACTTCAAACTTAGATTATTATTGTTTCCATAAATTGTATTATGTGGGAAATGTTCGATATTAAAATTTGTTGAAATAAACCTATGCAACAATGGAATAATTATGCTCGATACTACTTCGAGTTATTTATTAGCTGATTAATTTAACTCTATGATTGACTGTGTGATATAACTGTATTAACTAAAATATAGGAGGGAGTATGTTTCTGGAAAAATTGAGAAAAACCGACCCGCAGACTTTCGATGCTATTTATCTGGAACTCCGCAGACAGACCGATGGTCTGGAGCTTATTGCATCGGAAAATTATACTTCTATCGCAGTATTAGCAGCTGGCGGGTCCATTATGACAAATAAATATGCTGAGGGCTATCCAGGAAAGCGATATTACGGAGGATGCCAGTTCGTGGATATAGTAGAGGATTTAGCTCGAGACAGAGCCAAGGCACTATTCGGTGCAGAACACGCTAATGTCCAACCGCATAGTGGCTCGCAGGCTAATATGGCGGTATATTTCACTGTCCTAAAGCCCGGCGATACTATACTCGGATTGAATCTTTCCCACGGTGGCCATTTGACTCACGGACATCCCGTGAATTTCTCGGGAAAATTGTATAATGTAGTTCAATATGGCGTGGATAAGGAAACCGAAACTCTAAACTACGATGAGATTCGAAAAATAGCACTGGAAGCGAAACCGAAATTGATTATGACCGGGGCTTCTGCTTATCCGCGTTTTTGGGATTTTGAAAGATTCCGCAAAATAGCCGATGAAGTCGGTGCGGTTTTAGTAGCAGATATGGCGCATTTCGCTGGATTAGTAGCTGCAGATATTCATCCATCTCCGGTGCCACATTGTCAATTCGTTACCACCACTACTCACAAGACGCTCCGTGGTCCACGAGCTGGGCTTATTTTATCCAAGGAAGAATATGCAAAGAGTCTGGATAAATCAGTTATGCCCGGAATGCAAGGCGGTCCGCTTATGCACATTATCGCAGCGAAAGCAGTTGCGCTTAAAGAAGCTATGACTCCTGAATTCAAACAATATCAAAAGCAAATCGTCAGCAATGCTAAAGCTATGGCTGATGAGTTCGAAAAACTGGGAATAAGATTGGTATCTGGTGGCACCGATAATCATCTTATGCTGCTGGATGTCCGCAGTCTGAATATAACAGGGAAACAAGCCGAAGAGGCTCTCGGCAAAGCGGATATTACTGTGAATAGAAATACTATACCATTCGACCCGCAAAAGCCATTCATCACCAGCGGAGTGAGACTCGGAACGCCAGCGGTTACTACTCGAGGAATGAAAGAAGACCAAATGCGAGAAATTGCCAGATTAATCCATCGAGTTCTAACCAATACCGATGACGAGAAAATAATTTCTGAAACAAAAAATAAAGTAAAAGAGCTTTGCAATGCATTTCCGCTGTATCCCGAATTGGTAAAGGAAATGGAAGCTATAAAGAAATCGTAATAGCTTATGGAGATAGATGAAAAATGCTGTAAAGGAATAAATATTACCGTTTGCCTTAAAACTGCTCACAATGTCATTGTTCGGTTATTAAGAAATGTTCCGTCTTTTCAATCTCCCGAAAATCTTCCCGCCAGGACGGGATTAGATG
>QNEG01000232.1 GCA_003645115.1 bacterium
ATTTTCGCACAATCCCCCTCCTTGCAATAATAAATTTATAATATTAACTCAAATTTTCCAAAGAAATACTTTTGGCTTTTTTCCATAACGAATCGAATGTAATGATAAATGATGACAACATTTGTTTGTTTTGAATCATCAAGACTAATGGTTCCTTTTTGCCCTCCTCTAATTCTACTATCGCAGCGAAATCATCGTATATTGCCATTTCAATGGGAACATTAGCGATATGCTTATAGGTATGTGGAAGTCCTATCTTCTGGGAGTATTCGACAAGTTCCATAAATGCAGGATTTTTTATCAATTTAGATTCAAGCAAAAATAATGTCTGGACAGAATTAGCGGGAATTACTTCACTACATTCGATTCCTACCTGTTGAATTTCTTCTTTGGTAAATGGACAGGATTTTCCCATAATCTTCACACTTTTTTCGACCCGATTTTCTAAATTCCCAATCGCATCTATATATGTTTTCATACCCTTAATAATAGTGATTTCTTTTTTGCCATTAAGAACTTCGGTGTTTGTTTTATATAATTTCTCTGCTTGGGGCATAAATTCCTCCATCAATGCGGGAAGTTTTTCGGTTAACTCATTTAGTTCATCCATTTTTTTCTGAAATATTTTTCCAATAGTTTGCTGCGGTGGAAGTGCACGAAATTTAATCGGTTTGCCCGCAACTTCTGCAATCAATCCTCTATCCACCAACTCACGCAATATCTTATAAGCTGTGGGGCGACTAACATCCCCCATTTTAGCTATTTCATCCACTATACCATAACCTATCTCGAGAACCGCCATATATACCTTTGCCTCGTTCTCGTTTAATCCTAAATAATGTAAAAAATGTTCTTTCATTGTTCTCTCCGCATAGTTGTTATTAAGATTTAATTACAGCTTATTTAACACAGATAAAAAAGTCAAGTTTTTTTTTTGAAAAATTTTATTTTTGGTTTATTTGTTGTTGCTACTCATCTTATAATAGTATTCCAAAAATAACAGCGATAGAATTATCAAAAAATCGACAAAAATATACTAAAGCCGTTGACATTTTATGATGAGATTTTAATTTATGATTTATATCGGATAACAAAGTAATTTTGGAGGCGATATGGCTGGCAAAAAAATCAAACAGGAAAAAACTGTTCTGATAGTTGGTTCTGGTGTGGCTGGAATGCGCGCCAGTTATGACCTGGCATCGGCGGGTATTAAAGTCCATTTGCTCGAACCCAAAACTTTCACCGGTGGAACTGTTATGCAATTGGATGAACAATTTCCCACCGATGCTTGTGGTATCTGCAGAATGCAACCCAGGGTCAATGGATTCCCTTATTCTGAATTTTGTATGAGAAAAGATTTCGCATTCCCCGGAATAGAAATCCTGCGCGATACCGCAGTAGTGGAAATTGCAAACAATAAAAATAAGAAGACGGTGAAACTTCGAAGAAAAGGTCTTCGTATCGATGAGAATTTGTGTATCGGCTGTGGAAAATGCACCGAAATTTGTCCGGTGGAAATAGAAGATGAATTCAATATGGGAATAATCAAAAGAAAGGCTATCGATATCGCTTCACCGTTCAGCATTCCATCGCTTTATTCTATCGATGAGCAAGCTTGCGACCGCTGTGGAGAATGCGAAAAGGTTTGTCCCACCGATGCTATAAACATCGGCGAGGATGAAATAATTTATAAGGAATATGATGCTGTCCTGCTTACGCCCGGATTCGAGGAATTCGTGCCCACATCATTGACCGAATATGGATATGGGATTTTCCCCGATGTGATTACATCCATAGATTTGGAGCGATTGTATTCTAAAATGATGCCTGATGAGGGAAAACTGCATCGCCCATCGGATGGAAAAGTTCCTCAAAAAATTGCATTCATTCAGTGTGTGGGTTCGAGAAATACCGAATATCCATATTGCTCATCGGCTTGCTGTATGTATGCGATGAAGGAAGCTCGGCATATAAAGAAAATCCTCCCGAAATCTGATGTGAAAATATTTTTTATGGATATTCGCGCATTCGGAAAAGATTATTACAGATATGAACTGGACACGCAGAAGCGAGGAATCGAATTCATACGATGTCGAGTCCCTAAGATATACCGAAATGACGACACCCAAGAATTGGAATTAGTCTATGAAACAGATGATGGAAAACGAGTCCGTGAGGATTTCGATATGGTAGTTCTCTCGGTCGGTCAGGTGGTTACCGAATCGGTGAAAGAACTTGCATCCGCTGCCGGTGTGGAAACAGATGAATGGGGTTTCGCTAAATTGCCCACTGCGAATTCACTGGAATCAAGTGCAAAAAATGTGTTTGTTGCGGGAAGTTTCGTCGGTCCAAAGGATATCGCCGATGCTATTACCGAGGCTTCCGCCGCATCCGCTGAAATATTACTAAAACTTGCTATCACTGCGAAAGACGAAGTGCATACTACTAAATATGGCAATTCGCCTCGCTCGGGAAAAATCGGTGTGATTCTTTGCAAATGCGCTGGAACAATTTCCGATAATATCGATTTCGAGGCTATCACTGAAAATATAGAGAAAAAAATGGGAGTGGATGAAGTAATTCAGCTAAATACAGTTTGCACTCCCGATGGTCTCGGTTCATTGAAAGAATTTGTGAAGGGAAAAGAATACGAAAGCGTAATTATAGCTGCCTGTCAGTCGAATAGTTATGGAGTGAGATTTGCTAATGCGATTTCGGAGGAACTGGAAAATCCACCTCGATTATATATTGTGGATATTCGCCAGCCACTGTGGACAATTGCCGATGATAATGTTCAGGAATTTGTCCAACGACTTATCGATACTGAACTCGCCACCGCAAAATATGGGCGAAAGAAAAATTTCCTATACGAACATCCGAAACCATCCACCGTGAATAAGAATGCGGTAATTATCGGTGCGGGTATTGCTGGTTTGACATCTGCGATGTTCCTGTCAAAATGCGGAATCGAGGTCACCATAATCGAACGAGCAAATGAAATCGGCGGAATCAATAAAAACGGGAACGGTGCTATGGGAAAAATCTCCACAGGTGAATATATCCACAATATGATTAAGGAAGTGAAAAAATCAAAGAAAGTGAAAATTATGACCGAAAGCAGATTAGTATCGTTGGATGGTGGAGTCGGTGCATTCAGGATTGTAGTCGAGGACAAATCGGGAGACTATCATAAATTAAATGCAGGCGCTGTTATTGTTGCCACTGGCACCGAACCTTATAATACCGAAAAATACGATTATCAAAGAAGCGACAACATATTGCGCTGGGATGAATTCGAACAGGATGTCCTTCCAAAGCAGACACCATCGGAGGTAGTGTTCATCCAGTGCGCTGATTCTCGAAATGATAACCGACCCTGGTGCAATCGGATTTGTTGCGCGAAGACTATGGAATTGGCATTGAAGTTGAAAGAAAAAAATCCCCATGCTCGAGTATGGGTGTTAAACAGAGATATAGTGACCTATGGGCATAATGAACTCGAATATGCCGAAGCTCGCAAGAAAGGTGTATTGTTCCTGAGATACACTCCAGACAATGAACCAGTGGTAAAAGCAAAAAATGATGGTATATCGGTGAAAGTGTTCGACTCATTATTGAATTCGGATATTTTAATCGAGCCCGACTATGTGGTTTTGCAGACTGGTATGATGCCCTCGACAGATTATGTAATCGCCGAAAAGATTTCCTCTGTAAATGGTTTCTGGAATGGATTGGACACAAAATTTATGCCGCAGGAGACACAAAAAGCTGGGATATTCGTGGTGGGTTCTGCTCGAATGCCGATGAAAGCTAATGAGACCATTTTTGATGCGATGGCTGGCTCGGTTCAGGCGATTAAGTATTTGCTCGCTAATAACTTGCCCGAAAGAAATAGTATCTCG
>QNEG01000233.1 GCA_003645115.1 bacterium
ATATGAGTCAAAATCATTTTCCTCCCGGTTCGATGGGTCCAAAAATTGAAGCAGCAATTCACTTTATTGAAAACGGCGGTAAAGAGGTCATAATTACATCTATCGAACAAGTTGAACAAACACTTAAAAACAAAGGACGCTGTACGAGAATTACTGCGTAGGTATTGAAATGATATTTTTTAGTCGATTAATACTAATTATAATTGCGACATACGCTGGAACAACACTCCTGGCGCCGATTTCAATTATGGGATGGGATATCGATATCGGATTGCTGGCGTTGGTTTTAGTGGGAACTTATTCGGGTAGAAAAAACGCAATCGTATGGGGCGCATTTTCCGGATTCCTAATGGATTGCCTTAATCCACAATGGATGGGCGCAGGTGTATTGGCGAGGGCAACAGCGGCAATGTTTCTATCAGCGATGAGAGAAAAACTAAATATAGAACATATATTCCTGGATGGTGGAGTGATATTCATAGCGGGATTAATCGATAGGTGTATATATATAGGATTAACACAGTATCGGGAGCAGTTCTTTTATGGACTATGGAGATTTATAATACCGAGTTCGATATATACTGCGATTATTGCGATTATACTTATAATATTATACAGAATTAGAGGTATATTAAGACCGAGGATTATATAGTAAAATGGGGGAAACATGAGAACAGTGAAACTAACAGCTATTATTGCTATATTATTGGTAACGGTAAGCTATTCGCAACAGGCGATAATAGTATTTTCAGCCGACAGTACGGGAAACTATGAAATATACAGGATGAATGCAGATGGAAGCAATGTAATTAGAATTACCGATAATATGGCAGATGATGTAGAGCCTGCAATTTCCCCCTGCGGAAGATGGCTTGCATGGAGTTCGAATAGAGATGGAGATTATGAAATATACTATATACATATAGACAGCAGTGAAGTATCAGGTACATCTCCGCAGCAACTTACAAATACCGGGGACGATGAGCAGAAACCGGATTGGTCACCTGCATTCTGGAAAATATCAAATAGATACTCGATATGCTATGAGAAAAATGGAAATATATATTATAGAGATGTCGATTCGCCGGGAACGGAATATATTGCAGTCGAGAATACTCATAATTCGAGACCTACATGGATGCGAGATGGAAATCATATATTGTATAGTCATGGACAGTGGTCAACCGTTTATGAAAACTATGTCTATAATCTCCATTCTGTGAATGTCTCAAATGGAACAGGAGCATCGATAACCAGATATTTGACACCGGATATAAGTGTGAGGAATTCGACAGAAAATTGTGGCGGTGGAAAAGCATATATCCTGTATAATTCTTCGGAAGGATTATATTATATATTAAGTTGGCCCAGCGATTCCGAATATGCGACATGGAGCATGCAGATAAACGATATTTCATATAATGCAGACGGAGATTCAATGTTCTTTTGCGCTCGGGATATAGGCGGGGATTATGAAATCTATCGAACCAGATTGAGTCATGGCGGAATTATAAGAGTTACCGATAATTCATATAATATCCCCGACTTAGATTGTGGATATTATATGCCTGATTATAGAATATTAAACATCCATCCACCATTATTTGCTGAAAGAGAATTTTTGGATAGTCGTGTCGATTCAGGATATCGTCACTGCAAATGGGGATACTTCAATGACCCATACAAACCACCGATGGATATGATAACATTTCAACTTCTTGGTGATAATTATATCCCATCATCACTCGTGATAACGATACATAAAGTGGGTAATGCAAGCACATTGGACACACTGGAATCAGGAGTTGCATTCAGTACACTATCGGTGAATGAATATATGGTAAGCATCGGTTTAGCATACTATACCTATGAAATAGACGAGTTTAACCGGACATTTATGGTCGATGCACATATAGAATATCTCGATGGCGAAGACACAATGTCGATAGATAGCTCTTGGGTATATGTTTATAATCCATTTCCTTCACCAATAGATTCTGCAATGTCTGCAACAAAAGAATATGCTAAAAGGATGAAAGATAAACTGCACATTGCAGAGGAAGGCAAAGAACGCTGTCGCATCGCAGGTCAGGTTGAATCCTTCATGGGTCTTTTTATAATGCCGCTGATAGGTGCAGATATTTCAGGTTTTGTATCGAGTGGAATAGAAAATGCGGTATGGACATCAGGTGCGGGTGATGTCGCTGGCAAGGTTTTAGGAATCCCGACAGGATTTAATGGACTACTACTAAATAATTTCGAAAAGGCTTTTGATGAAGCAAGTATGCATTGTAGGATTCGTGCGGAAATACTATGGTCAGACCCACCCGATAGCAACTATTCGGTATTGCCCTCATGGAATGGAGATACAGACACATCGATACATCCCGAAACAGATGATTCTATGGCGATAAAGATATATATTGCCGCAAAGATGATGTCGCATCACGGTGACCTGATATCATTACTAACATCGTCATTCGAAAAATTCCTCTGGGCGGGATACGATGAGAATCAAAATTACACTGTTATGCAGGCGAAAGCAATGAAAAAGGTTGCGGATAGGCTGCGCGGTAATTCCGCAAAGCTCGATACAATTATAACATGGATTGCCGATTCCCTGCGTGGTAGCGAGTTAGACCAGAATATTGATGTTGCGATATTGGATTCTGTTAAACGAAGAATAACATCATATGGATTATCCACAACGGAACACGAAGAAATGCTTGAAGCGGGAATGACGGAGGAGCAAATCCTGGAGGTGATAGATTCTATATTTGCGTTGGATACAAGCGAACTATTCGATTGCTATTTATCAGATATTTACGATAGTGTGCGTGTTATATTTACCGAGGGTGTTGCAAAATTTGACTCGCTCGTTATGGGTGCACAAGCAACAATAGATTCACTTATAATGGCGGAAGTCGCAGTGGACAGTTTTCCCGATGCATGCGCAGGAGGTCCATACCAATGTATCCATGGTGAAAATGTATCAATCGATGCATCGGCTTCATCGGATCCAAATGGGCTTGCACTTGATTACAATTGGGACACCGACGGAGATGGTGAATTCGATGATGCGTCCGGCGTAAGTATAGAATATAACGGTGTGCAGCGCGGAATATTTACGCTGGCATTAAAAATACAGAACACAGCGGGATATGTCGGATACGATTATGCATATGTATTCGTTGCTGGTGTGGATTCGATGCCTGTGATAACGAATTCTGAGCCGGAAACCACATTCTTCGTTGTCGAGGGTGACACTACGATAAATTTCCTTGTATCGGCGTATGATATCGGCGCAAAGTCACCGATCGAGTATTCATGGCTTCTCGATAGTGTCGAAGTATCGATAGATAGTTTTTTAAATCAGTACTTCTCGGCAATGGACACAGGATTACATCATGTACAGGTTACAATATCGGATGGTAATCCGCAGAGTTTCGATGCTCGAAAAGATTGGTTTATAAGAGTGGGAGATATAGAAATCACAACAGATTTGTCCTTTTCAATAAATAATGCAGACAGTATTATTATGCAGTTTGATGCATGGAATAGAGGAGAATATATTAAAAATCCGCTCGACGATTCGATTGTAGTGAAAAATATTGGAAATACACCGATAGATTTGGCGTTGATGCTTAACGGATGCGATAGCACATATTTTACTTATGCGGATTCGAGTTGTTATGGTTGTTTCTCTATTTGGGCGCAGTTTTCAGATTTACCGACGCAGCCCGATAGTATAACATTCGATTCTATAGAGAATATGCTATTCCCTGATTCACTAATATATTCCGATTCCATGTATCTCGGTGATGACGGATGGAATATCGTGCCTGGAGAACGTGATTATCTTTGGTTTATGATTCGCACACCGGAATATTTTCCACAGGAT
>QNEG01000234.1 GCA_003645115.1 bacterium
AAACAAATGATTCGGGTTAACATTTTTATACCTCCTAAATAGTAATTATAGGGAAATTTTCTCGAATGTCAAGTGGAGAGCGGGAAATATCTACAGATTTGAATCGGGATTCCCCAGATTACACGGATGGGCAGGATTTATATCTGCGGTAATCAGTGATTCCACCTCTAATTTCGTATTTATATTATCCGGCATCTTTTCATTGCCATAATTCGAACTATCACTATATTTTATATGAAGTTTTAATTAAATTAAAACCATAGCGAGGAGAATTATGGGAAATGCATCACCACAACAGAGGAAGCTTGAAATCGAACTACCTGAAGAAATCGGTGAGGGAATCTATGCGAACCTTGTATTGATTGCACATTCTCCATCGGAATTCGTATTCGATTTTGTTCGAATGGTTCCTGGAGTGCAAAAATCGCGGGTTCAAAGTAGAATTATTATGACTCCGCTCAATGCCAAGAACCTGATGAAAGCGCTGGAAAAGAATGTGGAGAAATATGAGAGCCAATTCGGAGAAATCAAGCAATTTGCCGAAAGACAGGAAAAGACAATCGGTTTTACCAGTCAGGAATAGCAATTCAAAATGTCAGGTTGGTTTATCGAAATAATAATCGAGACTATAGTTATCACTGGCATAGTGTTTGTATTTCTGATTCTAACGGAATTATTATATATTCGGTTCACCTCGTTTTTCGAAAACCTATTAGTCAGGAATAAGCGTGCTCAATACATATTGGGAGCCTTTCTCGGTTCGATACCCGGTTGCACCGGAGTTTTCACTATGGATGGAATATATATGGCTGGGATGGTCGGTTTCGGCGGAATAGTCTCGGCAACTGTGGCTACTTGCGGTGATGAAGCATTCGTCCTGATTGGACAACTGGCTATACAAAACTCCACTATTACACCGCAAATACTGGCAATCCTATTCGCATCACTATTCGGACTGGGAATATTAGCTGGTTTTCTATCAGATAAATTCGCCAACTGGACAAAACTAAAATTTTGCAAAAAATGCAGTATCCAAAAGCATATCGAGATATATGGGACATCTGCGAAAAATAAATTCAAGCATTTCCTTAAAGAACATATTGTCGGTCATATATTAAAAAAACACATTCCAAATATCGTCCTGTGGCTATTTGCGAGTTTAGTAATAATCAACACATTGAATCAAGCATTCGATTTAAACACAATAATCTCTCATAACAAATATATTTTGCTACTGGTTGCTGCGATAATCGGGATATTGCCTATATCTGGTCCCAATTTGTTGTTCGTATCTATGTTCTCTAAAGGACTGCTACCATTTTCCATTATGCTCACTAATGCCATAGTCCAGGATGGACACGGATTACTGCCAATTCTGGGTTTCTCCATCGAGGATGCTCTGAAAATTAAGACTTTTAATCTATTATTCGGCTTAATCGTGGGATTCTTATTATTGATATTGGGATTATGATGTTTTAGTTTGCCTTAAACTACTGACAATATCATTGCGTTCTGGACAAGTTCCCGATTGGCATTTTCTAAATCTCGCTTAGGCGGTTCGGAAATGGCAATTCGTTATTTTCCCACTTATTAGCAGATTGCTTCCTTTTTTCAAGCTCCCGGAAATCTTCCCGCCAGGACGGGATTAGATTTTCGAGAATCCTCGAAATTCCTTAAAACAAAGGTTTTGCAATTTCGGGATTGGCAATGACAGTTCGGAGAGAGTTTGTTTTATCCAATTTTATTTCGAACTCACTACTCTGCTCCATTCTCGGAATTCATTTTCTTCACAGCTGGAGATTGTGCGAATTTATTATCTATCCAGGCATCTAACAGCGATTTTCTGAATCTCCATTCTCTGCCAAATTTTGCTGCTGGAATTTTGCCATCCTGTGCCCATTTATATATAGTTTGTGGCTTTATTTTCAGGTATCGAGCTACTTCCACTACTGTCATTATTTCATCATATTTCATAATACTTCTCCCATATTATCCCAGACCGAACATTAATAATATGTGGTATCTGGTTTGGGCTTTTCTGGTTGTTCCTCGCCAAAAATGAATTGATTTATGGTATGGAAAATATGCGAGTAGAAATTACTTTCCTGTTTTCTGAATAACTGGAATGGTAAATTTTTATTGCCTATGAATGGTCTCAAATTCCAAGCCAGCTGACTTCCCACGAATGCAAATATAATCACCCATACCTGAAATACTCGCAAACTCTGTTTGGGATATATGGATTGATATTCGCAGGCTAATGTCAATCCATTGTATAGGACCATCATCCCAGCGATACCACTTATTGTAAAAATCGCTACATGGAGTAATCGAAGGAATGGATAGCTGGAACCTATTAGAATAAAGAACATCGCTATTGGTGCGAATGACGCCAGCACGCAAGCTATAAGTGTATATGCGGACAATATCATCGCCAGTGATTTTCCTACGGTCAACTTACTGCCGATTAGTATATTGAATACAAACAATGCTGGATAGCAAATAAACAAGCATAAATAAAATAGCACAGGGACTTTTATCATCGATGATATCGCCTGCTGAACCGAATTATATATTCCCATCACGAATCCATATACCGCAAATAACAGGATGCTGATTATCAAAAGTTTTATTATAATCAGATACAGTTTTTCGCCACGAAATATGGTCTCGAAAAACGATTCTCTATCCCTTAATAGATTTTTAAATTTTGCATTGCCCATCTCGAACCTCCTAAAAATTGTTGCACAAAATTATCAATCCCAAATAAATAATTCTGACCGATATGTCAAGAATTATTTTACTATTTATTGATGTTTATTATTAGTTAGTATTATTTATTGCTGTTTACTCACTAAATATAGGCTAAAAATTATGCGAAAAATAATTCTCTGGTTGGATGAAAGAAAAGTCCCAATGAACGAAACATAAATCCTTATGGGACAAAATAAAAGTCCACAGAAACAAATCACCAGTTTTCCAGTCCGAATCGGTTATACGAATAAATCCACCAATTCGAATTTTGTGGAATCGACTAATCCCTTATCGGTTAGTCTCAATTCTGGTATTGGCACCAATGACAGGAAACTCATAGCAGAAAATGGGTCTGGAAGAGTGCACCCTATTTTTTCTGCTGCGGAGGTTAATTTATTGAATTTATCCTTTACCACTTCCAGTGGTCGCTCGGTAATCAAACCAGCGACAGATAATTCCAATTCTGCGATTATTTCGCCATCCGAGACCACTACTAATCCTCCTCCTAACTCCACAACTCTAATCGCCGCTATCAGCATATCCTTGTCATTAGTTCCCAAAACACCGAGATTATGACTGTCGTGTGCTATCGATGATGCTATGGCGCCATTTTTTATTCCAAAACCACGGACAAATGCTTTGCCAATATTTCCCGATGCACGATGTCGTTCCACCACAGTAAATTTTATGATATCTTCCTTGGGATTGGATACCGCCAGCGAATCCTCTATTAATGCATCATCTATTACCTCTCGAGTAACTATCTGGTCGGGAACCATCTGGATTATTCTCATTTTTTTGCTCTTTGCGGGAATTTCGAACGATGATTCGGATAATCTGGCAACATTCATAGTCCCACGAATATATGAATGTTTAGTCTCGGTGGGAGTGAATAGCGCTTCGCCATCCTTGGCTACCATTACGCCTTTTTTGAATACCATACTGGGACGCGGTTCCTGTATATTATCGAATACCACAAAATCTGCCCAGTAACGCGGGATTATCGCCCCAATATTTTTCAGATTATAAAACCTCGCCGTGTTTATGGTGGCAATTTGAATGGCAGTAATCGGATTCAAACCATTATTTATGGCGAGTCGAATATTATTATCTATATGCCCCTCGTTAACCAATGATACAG
>QNEG01000235.1 GCA_003645115.1 bacterium
CACAAAATGTTTTATTGTATTTGTGGTTATTATAATCCAAAAAATTGTTGAAATGAATATATTTTCCATTAAGTTTAGATAATAATCAGAATTGATAAGGAGAAAATATGAGCAAAGAGATGAAAAACATCTTAGTGACTGGAGCAATGGGACAAATTGGTTCGGAATTGACTATGGCGTTGCGAAATCGATATGGTGCGGAAAATGTGGTCGCTACCGACAAGAGAACCAACCCCAATCCAGAACTACGAGATTCCGGCCCATTCTATTCTGTTGATGTTACCCAAAGAACATCACTGGATGCAGTGATAAAAAAGCATAATATCGACACTATATATCATATGGCGGCAATATTATCCGCAGTGGGCGAAAAAAACCCACTCCTGTGCTGGGATGTGAATATAAATGGAACACTGAATGTGCTGAATGCCGCTATAGATTTCGAGATGGTTCGAGTGATAATTCCATCATCCATCGCCGTATTCGGTCCGGATACTCCAAAGGAAAATACTCCTAATGATACCATACTTCGACCGACCACTATGTATGGAGTTACCAAGGTTTGCGGTGAAAGATTGGGCGACTATTTCGTGAAACGATTCGGTATCGATGTTCGAGGATTACGGTATCCTGGTATAATTTCTGCAGAGACATTGCCCGGCGGCGGCACCACCGATTACGCAGTGGAAATCTACTATAAGGCAGTAGAGGAGGGAAAATATACCTGCTTTGTCCGTGAGGATACCAGATTGCCGATGATGTATATGCCAGATTGCATCAAATCTACTATCGACCTGGCGGAGGCGGATTTCTCCAGACTAAAACACCATTGCGATTTCAATGTAGGTTCGATGAGTTTTTCCGCTGGCGAACTGGCAGAGAGTATAAAAAAGCATATCCCTCATTTCGAATGCAAGTTCGAGCCAGATTATCGTCAACAAATAGCCGATTCTTGGCCCTCGAGTATAGATGATTCGGTAGCGCGAGCTGAATGGGATTGGGAACCCGAATGGGACTTGGATAGGATGACAAAAGATATGCTGGAAAAATTGACCAAGCGTCATAACCAAGGAAATCTTTACAAATAATTAAATTGGGGTCATTTATAAGTAGGAAGATAATACTCCTACTTTATCCCAAGGGAGGAAAGTTTATAGATAATGATAATAGGAGTGGGAATAGACATTGTAGAAATCGAGCGAATTCGTCGGATTATAGAACATTACGGCGATAAATTTATTGAGCGTATATTCACTGTGAGCGAAAGAAAATATTGCCATAATAAAATGGATTATGCAGGCTGTTATGCTGGAAAATTTGCAGGAAAAGAAGCATTCCTCAAGGCGCTGGGAACAGGTTTGGCAAGAAATATCAGATGGAAGGAAATCGAAATAATAACCGAAAAATCTGGTAAACCACAAATCATTGTCAAAGGGAATGTCCTGCGTTTGATAGAACAATTGAATATAATAAGAATTTATATATCCATATCGCATAGCAAAGAAAATGCTATGGCTATGGTAATTTTGGAAAACTAATGAATTGCTACAATTAGAGGAGGGAAATGATGAAACCTGGAACAATTATTTTAATCACCGTTTTATTTCTATCTGGATTATGCTCAGCAGGATGGGTAAACACCATTTCTAAAACTGGCACCAATCGTATCTGTGGCGGTTATGAAACTATCGCCACACATTTCCTCGCAGGTGTTAATCATTACAGTGAAGATAGAGATACCTCCCTCGCCTGGATATTTTTCTATGACACTCTGGGAAATGTGATTACACTGATAGACTATGGCGGACAGCCCTGCTACCTTAATTCGGTAATGCGAGCCGATGATATTAATTTTGTAGTGTTCGGCGAAAGATATTTAGAAATGGCTACTATCTATATGGCAAAAATAGACCCATTCGGCAATATATTATGGGACAGAGATATTCCAATCGCAACCGATTTTTATCTGGATAAGGTATTCCGCCTGCACGATGAAAATTTCATAATTATGGGAGAAATACCAGACTCCGCAAATCGGGCATTGTATATATCAAAAATCGACTCCTCGGGAGAAACAATCTGGGAGAATACATATCGTATTCTGGATGCACCTTATGTTTATCCCAAAGATGGAATTCCCACCAGCAATGGTTTCATTGCCACTGTATATTGGTATTCGGAGGGAACCGATACCACCTGGGGTCGGATGTTCCGTTTCGATAGCGAGGGCGAAATTATAGACACACTGGACACCCTGACATCCGTATGGAGAGACCTTTACAAGAACTTTCGAATACTATGCCCATCTCATAATGAACACAATTTCTTTGTATATGAATTCAGCTATGATTTCTCCGATAGTATTTTCGAATGGTCATACACTGAGCGAGATACTACCGGTGCGATTATTCGAACACTCGAACCCGAACCACAGTTTTTCACTCCTAATCATATGAAAAGAATAGAAAGTGGATACATTTGCACCGGCTCTATCCAAAATCCAATCAGGTGGGATTATGAGCTTGCTATTATGAAAATCGATTATGACTGGAATATTCAGTGGATAAATTATCTCGGCGATTCTGGTTATGATGAAACTGGACAATTTATCTCATCGACTTCCAATGGCGGATATTTTTTAATGGGATATAGATATCCGCCAGGTGCTTATCGTCCCGATGCTATAGTGATAGCAAAAGTAGATTCTATGGGTAGCACCGAGATTAGCGAGGAATTCGATATGGTTCCATCTACATTCCGAATCTCCGTCTCGCCCAATCCGTTCAATTCATCTGTTAAAATCACCGTGCCAGCGGGAGCGGAGGTAGAGATATACGATATAAGGGGAAATGTTGTAACCCCCTATTCGGATGGCAAGCCATCCTCATTTGTCCCCCTTGATAAGGGGGACAGAAACCGAGCGTCAGTGAAGGTTTCAGGGGGTAGTTGGACAAACGAGCGGAGCGCAGGCGAAGCGAGCAGGGGGTTTGTCTGGACACCCACTCAATCAATCCCATCGGGGATATATCTCGTGAAAGCGACAATGGAAAATGGTAACTGCATAACAAAGCACATAGTTTATTTGAAATAAACAGGAAGTATAAAATGCGTAATATTATCATATTGTCGCTGACGATTGTGCTCGGGATGGGGATGTGTAATGCACAAATCGTCGATGACCTGAATGATGTCGCCGTCTGGTCATTCGGTCCTATCGTATGGTGCGATTCGGTCGTCGATGCGGCGGCATATATCGAGCCGCAGTTTGTCAAACGTGCATGGTTCAAGTATTGCAGTATGCCGGGGAACCCGTTCACCGACCCGCTTTATGGGTTTCCATCGCTTCCACCCGCTGTGAATGAAAATGGTGCACTATTCGAGGGCGGTGTGCAGGTGCCGCAACTCACTCGCGAGGGCGGATGGCACTGCGATAACCCCTACGATGACGACCATGTCTATCCATTCGAGATACCAGACCCGGTTTATTATGATTTTGCCACACTTAATGCCGACGGCGAAATATATTTCCAACCGTCGGGACCTCACGAATTTAAAATCTCAAACGGCATAATCGCTAATGAGAACTATCTCGACTACTGTCTTTACTGGGCTTTCGAGCAGCTCGATGCCAATGTGAATGCACTCGAATTCGACCAGATGGACGGCGCTTATGAGCTTGATTTCGATGCTGATTCCACAAATAATAAGAATATCGGCTATGACGATTACACAATCGGCACAGCGAATTTCGCGACAAGACTTTCGGTCGTGTTCGGACATGGATATGATACACCTGCGGAATGGTTCATGCCGACCGCATCGGCGAGTTCAATGAGCGATTCTGCGCAACTCGCTTTCGATGATGATTTCGCTACATACTGGCATTCCG
>QNEG01000236.1 GCA_003645115.1 bacterium
ATTCAAAGAAAAATTCTTAATTAATTACTATACAAGAACCAATATTTATCAGGAGGTATAAAATGCGTTACCTGTTATTTGCTTTAACCATTCTTGTTTTCTGCACATTAGTATTTCCTCAGACCGACAGCTTGAATATGAAAAGGATTGGAGTCTGGGAAACAGATACAAACGAGTTTATAAGAAGTGTAATAGTTAACGGGAATTACTTATATGTAATGTTGGCCACTTATTTATTAGACGAAAGCACTTTAGTTGCTGGTCCACTGAAAGTTATCGATATAAGCACACCATCATCTCCAGAAGTTATTGCTACTATAACAGAAGTATTTGATAGTGTTAGTTCACCGGAATTATTCGCTCATTATGGTAATTATTTATTTTTTAGGATAGCTGATAAATTGGGAATAATGGATATTTCTAATATAGAATCTCCAGAATGGATAAGTGTAATAGATACGGTAGGACATATAAGGCAAGTGTGTGCGTATTCAGATGGCGTTGACACCTATGTGGTCTGTGGGAGTGGAGGTGTGGATGATATGACTGAATTAAGAATAATAAATATAACTGATCCTGAATCTCCAGAATTATATTGGCGCTATGTTCCCGAGGAAATTCCCACCGATCCTCCCGATATTGATTTGACCGAGCATAACATAGGCGAAATTGAATTAAAATATCCTTATTTGTTTTTGATTGAGAGAAAAAATCTTGAAGACGATTACGAAGAATACCCGTGGGATCCTTATACGCAATGGGGCTATATACAGATAAGGAAGTTCGATCTTACAGACCTCTCATCCCCACCGATAGAGTGGCTGAGTTCCGACAGAGGAGCAAGAATAGAAGGCATCGCAAGTGCAATTAGTGATAATTATTTGCCAATAAGATTTCAAGAACACCATACGACATTTGGAGATAATTATTATCGTTGTTATTTAATCGTTCTCTCCTTCAGCGATAGTGTGTTTATTTGTGAATGGGAAGATTATTTTCTCTTTTATTGGCCAATACAGGCTTCCGGGGATACATTTTTTTTAAGGAGTGAGACTCGAATAATTGGGTTGAGATTCAATGATTGTGATATAGAGACTCTGGGATATTATGCAGTAGAATCCCCAAAGTTCACATTAAGTAGAGATACAATTTATGATTGGAATAATCATAAAATATCCATTATCACCTGGATACCGGGGCAAATAGGAGACCAGGGATCTCTGGAACGGAAAACAGATTATCGCGTATATCCTTCACCGATATTTTCAGGTAATAAAATGGTATTGAACGAGACAATAGATAAGACCTGCAATATAATCGATATTTCTGGTAGAAGGATGGATAAAATTTTTCCCGGGACCAGAGAAATAGATGTGGATAATTATCCTGCTGGAGTGTATTTCCTTGTCTCGCAGGATAAAAAAGTGAAAATAAAATTTCTGGTAATGTAAAAACATAGGGGGAAAAATGAAAAGAACAATTTTTGTTTTAGTAGTAATTCCGTTGATAATATATGCAATGGATACATTGTATATCTTTCCTCATCGCCCCTCGGGGAATATACCTGATATACCCATTGGCACAGGATGTGGTGGACTGGAATATTTCGGCGATCCACGGGACTCACTGTGGAAAATTCATGGATATTATGAACGCAATCGAATAGGAGAGGGCGTATGGAATATTCCCGATACTACCACAGAAGATACACTTGGTAAAACCTGGTGGGAACTTCCCGACTCCGGTATATGGGGTATAGACAATTCACTGGGTGTTCCATATGATAAAGCAATAAATCACATAAAAGATGAGGGAATGAGTATATTACATTTCCCGGCGGCATCGGGTAGATGGGGAGGATATCAGGGAAAAACTAAATGGTATTGGTATGAGTGGCAATCATTGATAGGTCCTACCGGTGGCAGGTATATATGGGACTCAGATTCAGCAAAACTCGATACTACTTCCAGAGAAATAATACTTGGAGGAGATACATTGATATTACCTCCTCGTATGCAGGAAATGGGTTTCAGGCAATTTATTACTATATGTGATTCGGTCGGCGCTATCGCATTGGTCCCTTATACCAGATTACAGGATACTACATTATATCCATATAATGAGGACTCTGTTTATTATAAAAATTTCATTGCTCGAGACTTTCGGCATTTTTGTGAATACTTGTGGGGTAACCCTGATTCATCAGTCTGGGCAAACATTAGAAAGGAGGAGGGACATCCAGAACCATATTCTGAAATAAAATACCTGGAAATAACCCACGATATATGGTCCCACTGGAAAGCTTGGAATCCAGATAGCGCGGATCCAATGTTTCCTGATACAACTACAATATGGAATGATCTTACTAAGGAACGCAAATGCGTTTACTACCTTGGAAGAGATTATCGAGTGATAATAGGTGTATTCCGCCAGTGCCAGCAGGATAATTCAATATTTACAACAGATGCAATAGACAATGTAAAATTGGGAGTCCATCTCCAGAGAATAGGGAAGTATTATTCTATTGCCGATTCAGCCTATTTTGTGGGTGATTTTCCTTCACAAATAATGGCTATGGTTGGGGAATCACTATATGTGGATAGCACAGTGTATTTTATTCAAGCAGATACAGTAATAGACACAGTAATCTCCAGCGATTTATCTAATTTCGATCATCTTGTGCTGTATAATTACTGTATGAAAAACCTCGGGGTTATGAGAGATCCATGGGCGAAGACGATGAATTTAGGACTGGCAGATGTCAAAATTAGTTCGGGCAACACAATTAGAGATACATTGGACGGATTCTCCTGTGTGGAAATAGATTCGACTTTGTTTTTGAAAAGTGATTATTGTCATAGTGAAAGAGGAGGCGATAGTGCAGTATTTCGTCCATTTGCTACTCCTCATATCAATTATGGAAAACTGGCGATGGAAGAATTGGATTCGGTATACAATGTGCTATCTGATTATAATAGTGCTGGTGATGTAGATTTACCGTATGGAATATTAGAGTGGGGCAATTATGTTGCCTTTTTCAAATCTAATTTTGTGGAGGCACTTTCTGTTGCGGATTATCTATTAAAAATAAGCGAGCGTGAACAAAAACCACTATATATAACAGACTGGATACAACACCAGGTTGGCTATAACCCCAACTACTTGCCACCATCTTACACAATTGATAATTTTTATGTAGGCGATGATACATTCAGATATATAGGTAATATGACCCGCTTGGGTTATCAAACTAATATGGTCAATGATACCATAGTGAGGGAGATACCTTCCTTTGTGTTCGAATTTTTCAATAAATACTATTTGGGGAAAGAAAAAATCCAGTCTTCCCATCACAATATTTCACAGTGGAACTATCCTGGATTAAATAGTGCGAAAATAGGTACTTTGGAAGTCGAAGTTAATTATGACTGTGATACTATTGATACATTACTACTAAAATATCGCGCAAGTGGCATCCCATATATAGATACAAATTCGTCTGGATGTTATCCCGATACTCCGATTGTAGTTACAGATTCCTCTGGTGCTTGTGACGGTGATAGCAGTTCTTCCGTTATTGTAGATGATTTTGATAAGAACTACTTTAGTTTTGCGGCATCAAGAGATTCCGATAGAAATGTTTATATAATTGCTACAAATACCAACCATGGTAACATATACGATAACTTCCGGGATGAGGATACTTTCTGTATGTATTTTGGCGATAAATTTCCGATTCATTACAGTGATACTCAATTTTGTTTGACCCGACTTTGACAGTTTGAAAATATAATATACTGCGTAACAATAGGATACACGGATTGGTGATGGGCGTTGTCACTACAAATTGATTTCCTGGATAATTGCTG
>QNEG01000237.1 GCA_003645115.1 bacterium
TATAATATAAACTAATGTGTTCTGGAGGAAAATGTGTTAATGTAATGGGGGAATAATTATGAGGTATATTATAACAATAATATTTTCTATGATTGTTTCGGTTGCGATGTGCGATTGGATTATGGAACCGGAAACTTTCGAGGGCGACAGTTTTCCGGGATGGTATGCTCCCACATACGATGACCCTATGTATGTTTACGGTCCTGGTTTTGAAAGTGATAATGCAGTCGGTTCCGGTCCGATGTCATGGCCCGATTACTGGGGAAATTTTATCAGAACTCCAATACAGGATTGTTCTATGGCTGATTCGGTTATTATGTCATTCCGGATGTGGAATACAGGTTATTCCGGTGATTATGCGAGATTCTATATATGGGTAGAACCCGACGGATATTTTGGCACTACTACATACATGATGGAAGACCCACGAGATTGGGAACTAATAAATGTCGATTTCACGGAATGGGCCGCTGGAGAATCACAGGTATATTTTTATCTGGAGGCTAATTTCCCCAGTAATACATCATTTACACACGAAGTAAAATTCGATAATATAGGTATCGCAACCAATACGGTATTATCGGTAAGGGAGGAAAACAATATATTGCCGAGTGAATTCGAACTATGTGTATATCCAAACCCATTCAATTCTGTCTGTGAAATCGAATTCGAGGTTTCTAAACAGTGTGATGCGGAAATCGAGATATACGATATACAGGGCAAAAATGTAGGGGTTCAAGATTTTGAATCCTTACAAGCAGGAAAATACCGAATGCAATGGGATGCAGGAAATCTGCCATCGGGAATATATTTCATTCGATTGAGTGTGGAAGGTATCGCAATCAGCAAGCGGATTGTTATGGTGAGATAGAAAATAAATTTATTACAGATGAATGCAGATAAATATAGATAAAAAAATATTATTCGTAGGGGTGAGGTCGCCTCGCCCACCAATGAGGGTGCGGTAACCGTCTCCCTACAGTCGATAAATTAACCTTTCTCTCCACATAAATCGACAAATATTGTTCAGATTTGGTCTTTTAACCCCACTTCCACCAACCGAGGAATAATCGAATATTGCTTATAATATCTCGAAGCAGGGAGTGAAATTCAAGTCAGTTCTATATTCAATAATCTCGCCATCGCATTTTCCAGCTCTTGTATTTGGAATGGTTTGATAAATACTTTCTGGACATTCAATGCTTTTGCTTGAGTATGCAATTTATCTGTGTCATAAGCGGTAACTACGATAATCGGTATATCACCGATTCGTCGTCGAACCTTCCGTATCAAATCGAATCCACTCTCCTCCGGCATACGAATATCGGTTATCAAAAGGTCATATTCTCCCACCGAAAGCAAGCGATTAGCTTCACGAGGATCCGTGGTTATAGTGATATTTAGGTTCAATAATTCCGCTATCTCCTTCATCACATAAGCCCAATTCAATTCATCATCCACCAGAAGTATGTGTGGTCGGTCATCTGAATCATTGCCCATATCGGTCTCCTTTTGATTTAATAGTTTAGTATTTTCAGAAATTTCAATTTTAATATAAAAACTATTGAATAATTTTACAATATAAAGTATATTTCAAATAACGGAGAAATTTAAATACTATGAACAAAAAAGCTATAAAAATATTTTTAATTGTAATAATCACCGTATCGTTCACTTTTGGAGAGGATGTATTCCTGCTCGATGTGAAAGGTGCAATAGACCCACCCATATACGAATATATTCGAATCGGTATTCAAAAAGCGAAAGAGTCCGATGCCACATTGGTAGTGATTACTCTCGACACTCCCGGCGGGTTGATGTCATCCACCAAGGATATAGTGGCAGAAATATTGGGGAGTGATATTCCTGTTGCTGTGTTCGTATATCCGGCTGGTTCTCGAGCTGCATCGGCAGGCGTGTTCATATCAATGGCAGCACATATTTCTGCTATGGCTCCAGGAACTCACATCGGCGCTGCTCATCCAGTTACTATCGGTCCACCGAATGACACATCCACTATAATGCGCGAAAAAGTCACCAATGATGCGGTCGCATGGCTCAAAAGTCTCGCTCGACTTCGAAAACGAAATATAGACTGGGCAATTCAGTCAGTAAAAAAATCACAATCCATCACTGCTGTGGAAGCAGAATCATTGAATATAATCGATATAGTGGCAAAAGACTTGAATGAATTATTCGAGAAAATCGAGCAATTCTCCATAAATTTCGATGATACCACAGTCCAAATTAGTTTGAATGAACCCTCGGTAAACACATTGGAAATGACACTCCAGCAAAAATTCTTGCATACCATACTTAATCCCAATTTGGCATATTTGCTTATGATACTGGGAATAATAGGTCTTTATCTGGAATTCCAAAATCCTGGAATGATTTTTCCAGGTGTAATCGGTGTAATCTCTATTTTGTCAGCAATTTACGCATTTCAAATATTGCCAGTAAACTATGTCGGAATATTATTGATAATAGCCGGAATAGTGATGTTTATATTGGAAACTCAAATTCCCGGTTTTGGACTATTAACCTCGGGAGGAATAATAGCTATGTTGTTAGGTTCATTTATGTTGACCTCGGGCAATCCACCAGCACTAAAAATTAGCTGGTGGACAATTATACCCACTGTCGCTTTTGTGGCAATTCTGTTCATATTCATAGTAGCCAAGGCATTGATGATTCAACGGAAAAAAGTTACCACAGGATACGATGGCTTGGTCGGTGAAATTGGCGAAGTAATAGTGGAAATCCCACCAGATGGAGTGGGAAAAGTCCTGACTCACGGAGAAATATGGAACGCAAAATCCAGCAGTAAATTATCCAAAGGCACTCCTGTGAAAATTGTCAAGGTGGATAGAATGACTATATGGGTCGAGGAAATCGAATAATAACACAATAAATATGATAGCATTCGCACAAATTTATTGCCATTTCATCTGGAGGATTGAAAATAATTCCAAGAAAATGAATCAACTTACCAGAGACCTGGTGAAAAAATTCATTCTGGATTCACAGGAAAAGTTCGCTTATGAATGTATAGCGATTTCTGTTCTGGAAGACCATATCCATTTTCTGGCGAAAATTCTCCCCGGTGTGGCACCCGGTGATTTAGTGGTTCGATTGAAACAGGAACTATATGATTATCTAATAAAACAGATGGCGATGACTTCACCGCCTCGATGGGATGAAGGATACGGTATAGTCTCGGTCAGCAAATCTCATCTGGACATAGTGAAAGAATATATAAATAATCAGAATAAAAGGCATCGGGAAAATAAAATAAACAAGACACTGGAAAGAGTTCGAGAATAATCGGGTTTTAATTTTGACTTTTTCCACTTTCAGTGTAATATATCTATATGAAAAGAATAATCGGAACAACATTATTGGCGATTTTTACATTATTATTCTCACAGCAGAATTCGGTGGTAGTGATGCGCGATGGCGAGCAAGTGGGAATAATCTTTCCGGTCGATATCGAAGGTTATAAATATTTTTCCACCGACCAACTGGTCACACTGACCAAGGGGGTTAGATATTTTGCTCCCAAAAAATTCAAAGAAAGTATTAGAATGTGGGGAATACGCGCTGTGTTTTCTCCGGAGAATGCGTTCGCTATTATCGACAATGTCCCATACAATCTCGGTCTGCCGGTTAGACTTCATAAAGATGGTTTGATGATTCCCATAACCGGTTTTTTCGAGGCATATTCATTGGCGACTAATAGCCAGCTAATTTTTCATTCGGATACTATAAAAATTAACAGCCGTGATGTCATAAAATCTGGAGATGTCGAAGAA
>QNEG01000238.1 GCA_003645115.1 bacterium
GCGAAAAGATTGTTGAATAATCTGGATAAATTTAAGGAAATTATTCTCGATTTCGAGGGAGTAAATTCTATCGGGCAAGGTTTCGTAGATGAAATATTCCGGGTATTTGCCAATTCACATCCCGAAATAGAAATCAGAATAGAGAATCTGCATCCCGCTTAAAAACCTATTATAAATCACACGGTTGACAATAATAATACTTAAATAGTTGACAATAAGTTGACAATTATAGAACCGATTTCCTCACTTCCACCATCCTTTAATTAGTTCCACGCGGAAACCTGGACACAGTTTCGGTGCATATTCGTTGTGCCCGTGAATTCCCGATACTGGTATATCGAATTCATCCATCAACTGTGATACCAATCTTCGTAACGATTGTAATTGCCTCTCGGAGAACCACATCTCCGGCGCACCGATAAATTTCGGATTACCCACCAGGCATATTCCCAGAGAATCGTAGTTCTCACCTTTAGTATGTGCACCTTGTCTCCACCAGGGACGACCGAGTTCGATTTTGCCATCATCGGATTCGGTATATTTCATAAAAGGAGTCCTCCGACCATTTAATATCAAATAATGGTATCCAATATCGGAAAACCCACGGTCTATATGCCATTGCCGAACTGCATTTACATCGCCGAAATCCGATGCGGTGCAGTGGATTATTATGCGAACTATTTCCCTACTTTCAAATTTATGTATGTCATCTGTCCAATTCATATCGATTTTGATTCCTTTATATTATACTCGATATTATTCCTTGACAAAAATAATATTCAATTTTTCGATATCGAGTTCGTTCCATTGCTGATAAAAAATCCAATATGGAAAGTTATATAGGGGAGATAATATCAAAATAATTTGTTCTCACAGTATCCCGACCGAACGGGATTGTCGGAGATGATTTATTTGCTTCGGGTATCGGTGATATACCTCTTCATCGAGTAGCTTTCTGTCTTTATCTGGTTCGGTTTCGCCCCATTGTTTAAAAAAGAATGGGACATTAGCTTCCTTGCATTGTGCGAACACATTATATACCCAATCTCTTTCCATTTTCCGAGCTTTCGGTTCCGAATCTATCCTTATCGTATTTACCGGAACCTGCATATAATTCTATCAGAAGATTGTATCGCCACTCACCGAGAGAAGCTGGTAATTTAAATACTTTTCCCCGATTATCAGCTTTGCCCTCGATACACACTTTGATTTTTCTATGTATTTTCCAGAATAATTCATATAAGATACCATCCCGAATTTATTATCTACCCACATCCCATTTGATTTCCAGCAGACTTTTCCATACAGTTTTCACTCTGCCATCGGGGAAAGTGATTTCAATATCCGCAGGGTAGGATTTCGGTTCGAGTTGAGTTTCTGATGAGGTTAAATTCAATTTCATCTTTCCATTGGCAGGATCATAGACATCCAGTGCCTTTTGAATGATGTAATCTATTGTATCTTCCTGTTCTCTGGCAGTGAATATTGCGGTGACTCCAGTGAGGTCGATGGGGTTTTCATCGGCATCCAGTATTGTGATATCCAAATTCAGCGAATCCTCTCGATAGATAGAAATCACCTTTTTTGATTGTCCATCCAGTAATGCGTTCAATTCATCATCGGAAATGCGCAATAACAGTGCATCGACAGAATACGCTTGCCATGAACCTATTCCGTGCTGACTGGAGAGTTCGATGTCGATTTCACTTGCTGTGGGTCGGCTACTTATGGCTGCATCCAGATTATTCACACCAGCGACCCCGCGGAATGCAATTCCAGCGATATGTTTTTGGTCAACAGTGGCATCGGCTGTCTTAAATATACATACATAAGCCCCATCAGATGTTGGAGTATAAGTGCAATAGTAAAATCCATTGCCATCAGGGTCTTCCGAGACAGTGGGAGTATCAACTACACCCACACCGATTTCGTGCACTTCAGCAGATACATCTGCCAATCCTTGTTTTGCTTCTCCACTCGCAGTATAAAATGCCACGAATGTTATGGTTTCTCCTGCTTTATATATCATATTTTAACCCCCGTATTATGTCTATAATTAATCATTTTTGATTATTTAAGTAATCCAGTTGCTAATGGACTTAATATTCTTGACCCGGCTAATGCACCGAGTTTTGCTGGCATCCCAGCGCTTGGCTCTTCGTATTCTATGGTTAATTTTGGGCGTTGTTCTGATGTGCCGTAGTCGCTACTTCTGAATGATTGACGCCCCGAACTTTCCGTTGTAGCTAATCGCCAACCATTATTAGTTGCACCATTCACAATCACTTGTGTGGAATTAGTCAATTTAAATTCATAATAACCATCTGGACCTGCGGATATATAATCATTTTCATCATCCGCAATTGCAATATCTGTCCCTATATCGTCTGCGCCACCTGTTGTCCATAAATTGGGATAGGAATGATGATTCCAGCTACATTCTCCATCTGTGGCAGGAGCGTCGATATGAACACCTTCGCCCCATTCTCGCAATAATCTATTTTTTAACACTTCTATATTACCATTATCATAAAATCTATACATTGTTAATATAGATGATAATATCGTCGAACCAGTTGGAATACTCGAAAGGTCAAATTGGATTAATTCGCGCCAAGAGGAATCTAATGGAATAAGAGTATAAGCACCGTAATTCGCATCAGGATAAGGCGAAAACATACTTGCATCCTTCCCTTCATCCGCATCGGGCTGTAATACAATCGTCGGGTCGATATAGACAGGATATGTAGCATTGCTTAAGAATGCAGGATCGAGCACGATTTCTATATCCCATACCCCAGTGCGGACTTGAGTTATATTATATTGCGGAGTGTGTCTTGGCGATACTGCTTCAATTTCATCGCTCGAGCTGTCCCATATAGACGGCTTCGCAAAGCCAAACAGCGGTATAACTTCGCCAGAGCGAAATGCCAGCAATTTCCCGAGCTGATGAGGTTTCACTATATTCCCATTGAGCAGATGAGCACCGCCGCTTCGTGCTACTCGGAATGTTAATTTATACCAACTCGGCGGGCTATTTAAGATTAATAATTTTCTAATCTTGTGCCCTAACACCTCGAATTTCATTGTCAACTTATCGTCAACTTCCCATACTACTTTATTGTCAACCTTATCCACGAGTTTCGGGATTATGGGCTTGCTTGGATGGACATCTCCGACCCCCATAAACCACAGTGCCCAAGTGCACTGGGTAATAGGGTCGGTTATCCTCATCAACGGCATCCGCTTATCAGAGGGCGCAAAAGCCAACAATAAATCGTGCTCCAGCACCTCGAACTTATAGCTATTATACCACTTTGCATCTCGTGGTTTGCAGTTTATCGGTGCCCAGATACCTGGTGGAGCAAGGTAATTCACTCGTTTAATATGTTTCTCGACTGTCTTGCGCCTGCCTGACTTTGCGATTAAATTAGTCGTGCTATTTATTGGCGTCTTATTCATAATTACTCCTGTTTGGACAATGAAGAGAGATTATTTATCATTGCCGTGGAATAGCCACCATCTCCAAAGTCTGTCCTCGGTGAGTTCTGTTTCGAAATCGATTATTATTGCGGAATCCTGTAGAGTAAAATTTCCCGGTGTCCACTGCGAACCATCTCTTTGCAGGACAATCACCGCGGAATTAGAATCGGCATCGGGGACATTTGCGGTATCGGCGGTAGTTCCGGAATCGGCTATTTCCGTTCCTCGCGATATTTTTTGATTGATTTGGATAATCTGCCGTCTGCTGACATATTTGATAAATTCTGTAGTTTCTGGGGGGACAAATTTCAATGCCAATACC
>QNEG01000239.1 GCA_003645115.1 bacterium
AACAGAATTTGAATCACCAAAATTATTTGAAATAGAGAAATAAGCTAAATATAATAAATTTAGATAATCAATAATACATAACCCCAAATTCATCATCAAAGGAAACATAATTTAAAAGGAAGCATTATGAAAAGGGAATTGGTAATACATATAGCGGAATTGGCACGATTGTATTTCGATGAGGATGCTCTAACTGATTTCGTCGAAGAATTCAGCAGAATTATAGAATTCGTGGAGCAGGTAGAAAAATTGCCTACCGAGGGTATCGCACCTATGACATCGCCGTTGGATGAACCATCACGATTGCGCCAGGATGAACCGAAAGAGGTGTTATCTCCCGATGATGCACTGAAAAATGCTCCGGAAAACAAAGAGGGACTTTTCGCAGTGCCAAAAGTTATATAGCTATTGATTGCTAATTATTAGGACAACCAAAAAGATTAATTAACCACAAATAGGCATAGGTGAACGCAGGTGAATAAAATAATACTATAGAGCAAAATGCCGAGAAATCTTTATCTGCGTGTATCTGCGGTTTCTATTTGTCTTTTGCTAAAGTAAAAAACTGAACGATGCAAGATTACACATTAGAACTGAAAAAATATTGTCGTGATAAACTCGAAATCCCGTTATTCGGAGTGGCAGAGACCGATAATCTATGGTTTCATCCGGAGATAGAATCACTTCGCCAGAAAATGCTATTCGCTGTGGTGCTCGGATATAAACTCGCATATGGGGTTACGGAAACACTAATGGATGGACCAAATAAATTGTATTTCGCTCACTATCGTCAACTGAATTATCTGCTGGACCGTTCTGCCACTCGTGTAGCTCAATGGATAGAATTAAAAGGATATAATGCACTTCCGATTCCCGCTAGCCAGACTATAGATTGGGAAAATCAATATGGACATTTCTCACATCGTCATGCTGCGGTAGAATCCGGATTGGCATTCTGGGGTAGAAACAACCTGGCTATCACTCCACAGTTCGGCGCTCACCAGCGCTGGGTATCCATACTGACCGATATTCCGCTTACTCCCGGAAAAAAACTGAATATGGATTGTGGAGAATGTCGAGCTTGTATCGGTATGTGTCCGGCAAATGCTATCGGTGAAAATATCCAGCAATTCAATCGTCAGGACTGTATCGATATGTTGAAACAATTTACCAAGCGAGGAATAGGGCATTATATCTGCGGAATGTGTATAAAACCGTGCAAGGGAAATAAGAAATGAATTATTCTATGCATACTATAGCCTGACAGCTAATCGCCTCTCCTCTACCTACTGCATCGAAACCCTCATTGGTCTTGGCTTTTATCGAAATGCAATCTATGTCGATTCCCAAGGCACCGGCGATATTCTCACGCATCTTCGCTATATATGGCGACATTCTGGGTTGCTCGGCGATTATTATGGTATCTATATTTCGGACTATCCAACCTTTTTCCTTCATCATATCGCCGACAGTATTCAATAATTGTAATGAATTTGCATCTTTCCATCGAGGTGAATTATCGGGGAAATGAGTCCCGATATCTCCGCTGCAACTAGCACCTAATATTGCATCGATGACAGAATGAATCAGGACATCGGCATCGGAATGACCATCGAGACCGAGATTATAAGGAATTTCCACTCCGCCGATTATCAATCTCCTGCCCTCGACAAGTGGATGTATATCATATCCAATTCCCACTCTCATTTTTTTCATACTCTATTCAATTTGTAACCGCAGATGAACATAGATTCACGCGGATAGTATATATTTTTTATATTCAACCTTTGAATTTCCAAAATTTATAAGATATCCTATACTGAGTTTAGTTGCTTTAAGATAATTTAAAAGTTGCGCCTCAAAAATAGAACCTAATTTTTTTGTCGCTTTAAGTTCCAAGATAATTTTGTTTTCCACAACAATACCAGCAGTATATTCACCAACTACAATATTCTCATAATAAATTTTAATTGGTTTTTGTTCTTCACATTTTATTTTTTGCTTTTTCAATAACTAACCATTAAATTAATTGTGCGCAAGTATATTATATACTCTTGTTCAATTTCTCCAGAGCCTTTTTTGCTGCTTGCTGTTCAGCAGTTTTCTTATTCAAACCGACTCCTACTCCCAATAGTTTATTACCATTATATACTCCCACTCTGAATTTCGGACAATGGTCTGGACCGGTGGTTTCCAGGACCACATATCTGGGATGATTTCCCACACTCTGCAACAGTTCCAGTAGCTCTCCCTTGTAATTTACGAATTTCGGTGAACTGAAAAATTTGTCTGTATATTTTAGCAATGTATCCGAGACAAATTTAGTGGCATATTTAATACCACCATCCAGGAAAATTGCTGCCACTATAGCTTCATAAATATCGCATAACAATGAATTTCCCACATAATTCTCGTCGTCGATTTCGTAGTCGATATATTCATTTAGTTTCAAATTTTTGGCTACATTTGCGAGAGCGGTGCGGTTCACCAGTATCCTGCGAAACTCGGTTAGTGTTCCTTCGTTGGCATCCGGATAATGTAAAAATAGCCATTTACTCACTATAAAATCGAGCACAGCATCGCCCAGAAATTCCAATCTCTGGTATGAATCTTTATGTCTTTCAGCCGATGAGGGCGAGGTTATCGCTCGTATCAATAACTCACTATTGGAAAACTTATATCCTATCGCTTTTTCTATTTCATTCTTTGGTCGAAATATCTTCATAATCATCGGCAATTGTGGTGTCGGTTTTTAATATCGATAATGGATTCAGACCGAAATCTGACTCGGATAGTTTCAGGATAAATTCCTTGGCTTTATTTTCATAATCTAAAACAGGATAATGTTCACTATGCTGTTCGAACGATATTATGTCGAATGTTACTAATTCTCCCTGTGGGTTTAATTCTACCCATAGCAATGGTGCATATCCAGTTATACCTGCAACATTTATTCCCCACCAGGTGCAAAAATTTCCCAGACTATATGCGATTATTTTTCCATTATATATTTCTATAGCTCTAGGGATATGTGGACCGTGTCCGAATACGATATCCGCACCGGCATCGACTACTCCACGAGCAAATTTCTTTAATTCACCTCGCTTTTCACCCAAAAATTTCTCCATAGTATCTGGAATATGACAAAATTGTTTTCCCTCGGCACCACCGTGAAATGTCACCACTACAATATCGAAAATGGAGTCCAGAGAATCCACTATTCTACAGGCTTGAGGAATATCCAATAGGGAATAACTTTCCGGCGAGGTGCAGAAACCGATTACCGCAATTTCTTTTCCCGATACTTCCACAGTCGCAATATCCCCGATTCTACCGGTATGCCCTATTCCAAGAGAATCCAGTATCCTCTCCGTGTCGAATCTTCCTTGTGAGAAAAAATCTCGAGAATGATTATTAGCTGTGGAAACCACATCGAAACCGGCATCTGCGAGCACTTGTGCATATTCTATCGGCATACGAAAAGCATATACTCGTCCTTCCGATTGTTTTTTCCGACAGCTATTGTGGTCGGTTATCGCACCCTCCAGATTGCATATAGCGATATCGGCAGTAGAAAGAAAATTTTTTGCGCCAGAAAATAATTTTTGCGGTTCTGGGGGCAATCTGTTCGAATCCGGATAGTTTGTGCCAAGCATAACATCCCCCACTAAAGCGAAAGTGATATTCTTCTCCAAATATCGAGGCGATTGAGGAAAAATAATGATAAACATCAGACACAATATTCCCGCCGATATGTAAATAATTCTATTCATTCCCCATACTC
>QNEG01000240.1 GCA_003645115.1 bacterium
ATCAAATTCAGTTTCTGATTATATCTCATAACAAACGGACACTGGAAAATGCCGATTATCTTTACGGAGTATCGATGGAAAAAGGTGGAGTGTCCAATGTGGTTTCCATAAAAATGAGCGATCTGAAACTCGAACTGGACTGACCGATATGGCACTGGATATAAAAATACTTACCGTAGGAAAACCGGACGACTGGACACAACCTGCTATTCAGCACTGGAGCAGAAGAATTGGGGTGTTCGCATCGGTGCGATTCGATTATATCAGAACAAGAGATAGAGCAAAATTAGTGGAATCTATTCATAAAAGACTAAGCGAATTTCCCATCGCATTGACCAGAAAAGGAAAAAGGATTTCCTCGCTGGGATGGGCAAAACTTTTATCGGATATAGAACTTCGAGCAGTCTCGCCCACATTCATTATCGGCGATGCGGAAGGATTGCCAGCCGAAATAATCCAATCCTGCAAAAGAAAAATTTCCCTTGCGCCAATAACCTTACAGCACGATGTAGCATTGATTGTGCTTCTGGAACAGCTATTCCGAGCGCTCTCCATACTCGCCGGAACACCATACCACCGAGGAGAATGATTAGGGAGTGATTAGTAATAATTTTTTATAGATGTCGATAAGCACTATGATTCAAAAAATTCAGAACATACTTTATCGTTTATGATAGAGTTTTCATATAGTTCTTGAACCTGACTGCATGTTTTGAATAAACATTTTCCCTCGATTTTGCTGAATAAAACCTTCGAAATTTCTCTTTTATACTTGCTACGGTCTTTATTCTATGCTATTAAATAAAATTTCATATCGAAATCACTCAATTCGCTGAACTTTACCAAAGAATTCCTGAATCCAGTGGTGATCTCGACTTCAAAAGCAAATTTTGGAAATCCCCGTTTATTAAACCACAGAACATCTATAAATTTTGCTGTTCGAACTATTTCAGGATAAGTGAAATTTGGGAATATTTCGATTGTCATTATTTGAGATAAATTCTTTCTATTGAAAAGTGCATTTTTATTGGGTGAGTAAGTGTCAAAGCCTTTCACATTCCCAATCTCTAAAAGCATTCCTTGGATTGCATAATGAGTTTGTTCTTTTTCTTGTTCTTCATTTTGTGGTTTTGGAGAAACAGGTAATTTATCCAGATATTCCGTCAATGCATATGTGCCCAATCCAACTCTTGTAAATCTTTCGTCCCGTTGAACCCGCTCCTGAATAGTTTTTTCAGGAGTCTTTCCCGTTAACTTTCGATATTTTTCAATTTCTTTATATATTTTTCTGAGAGGTGCGACATAATTATTATCCAATAAAACTTTCTCGATTGCATCAGAATATGTCAGTTGTTCGGACATAATAGTTAATTCATCGGTTTATATAATAACTAATCCAATTTTGTTATTCTTCTCATTTCACTTCGCTGCCGGGTTCGACATTTTTATCCACTGTGAGCAGTGAGACCGAATTTCCATCGTCGGCGGCAAGCAACATACCCTGACTTTTATGCCCACGAATAGTGGCAGGTTCCAGATTGGTCACTACCACGATATTTTTCCCAGCCAATTCATCCGGATTATACCATTGTGCGATTCCCGCTACTAGATTTCTTCGTTCCTTTCCCAGATCGACTTCCAGAAGCAAGAGTTTATCTGCATTAGCAGCTTTTTTCGCCGAAATTATTCGTCCCACTTTCAATTTTACTTTCGATAATTGTTCGATAGTAATCAGTCCTTCTGCAAATCTTTCCTGTTTCTGCTCTTCTGGTTTTATTATCACTCCCAGTTTCTTTCTCAAATCATTCAAATGCAATCTTGGGAAAAGCGATGGTGGCTTGGTAATATTAGCTCCCGGTGGAACTAATGTGTCTTTCGCACAGGCGGAAAGACTCATTTCTCCCTGATAATCCAGTGCGGTCAATAATTCCTGGCTTTTTTGTGGAATCACTGGGAACAACAATATCCCCACTTTTGCCAATAGTTGAGTGGCAGTGAACAATACTGTCGCCAGCATATCGCTATCACCTTCTTTTGCCAACTGCCATGGTTGGGTTTCCTCGATATATTTATTTGCCGCTCGAATTGCAGAATTCAGCACTTCCAACGCATCGTGAAGTTTCATCGATTCTACATTTTCCCACACCTCTTTGTGCAGTTTATCCATAACCTGGTGTAATTTTAATGTTTCGGTATCCAGTTGTTGTGCTGGTTGGGGAAGTTTGCAATCAAAATAAGCGGAAACCATATTTGTCACTCTGGCTAACATATTTCCCAAATCGTTGGATAAATCGTTATTCAATCTGGATACCAATCCTGACAACGAATAGCTGGCATCCTGACCGAGCACCATATCCCGTATGAGATAATATCGAAGTCTATCTTCACCGATAGTTTTCACCAGCGATTCCGGGTCGATAGCATTGCCCAGCGATTTCCCCATTTTTCGTTCATCTACCATCCACCATCCGTGAGCGAAAATTGTTCGTGGCATCTGTATCCCCAATGCTTTCAGTAAAATTGGCCAATACACTGCGTGAGTGGTTAGTATATCCTTTCCAATCAAGTGAATATCAGCGGGCCACCATCGGTTAAACTTTTCCTGGTCGAAATATAATCCCACTGCGGATATATAATTTATCAGTGCATCCACCCACACATAGGTTACATATTCAGTGTCGAATGGCAATTCTACGCCCCAGGACAATCTTTGTTTGGGTCGAGAAATGCACAGGTCGTTCAATGGTTTGCGTAAAAACCCCAGCACTTCATTCTGTCGAAAATCCGGCTGAATAAATTCTGGATTAGATTGGATATATTCTATTAACCAATCCTGATATTTACTCATCCTGAAAAAATAATTTTCTTCCTCGATTTTGGTAACCGGTCGCTCGCATTCGGGACATTTGCCATTTATCAGGTCTTTCTCTGTCCAGAATCGCTCATCCGGAACACAATACCAACCCACATAATTATCTTTGTAAATATCTCCATTATCGAAAAGTTTCTGCAATGCTTTCTGGACCACGCCGATGTGTTCTGGGTCGGTGGTGCGAATGAACTTGTCATATTTAAGATTCAGCGCATCCCACATATCCTTGAATCTTTTCGCGTAAATATCACAGTGTTCTTTTGGAGTGATACCCGATTTTTCAGCGGATTGAGCTACTTTCTGTCCGTGTTCGTCGGTTCCGGTGAGGAAAAAAACATCCTTTCCAGCCAATCTATTATATCGTGCCAGGACATCGGCAAGCACGGTGGTATATGAATGTCCAATATGTGGTTTATCATTTACATAATATATCGGCGTTGTAATGTAAAATTTTTCCATTTTTTCTACCTCGCTATTTTTATTGAACTTCTCTTTGGATAAATGCTTTAGAAAACATAAATTAAACAAAAATAAATCAAGAATAAGTTAAAAAATAAATAATAAGTTGACAACGGAATAAAATTAATTAGCTTTTTGAGAAAAGCGACGGAGAATATGTTCGGCCTTTTTAAGTTAATATCGGAGCAATCTAATGCTTTTGTCTTGATGGGGACAATCGCTACCAGTGCGATAATCGTGATAGCTGGTTCACGTTTGTCTAAGTTCGGTGACAAACTCGCCGATATTTCTGGATTATCCAGTTCTTGGATAGGTATGATATTGTTGGCGACTATCACTTCCATTCCAGAATTAGCATCTTCGGTTACTGCATCGGTTAGCGGAGTGGTGGATATCGGTCTGGGTAATGTATTTGGTAGTAATATGTTCAATATGTTCATAAT
>QNEG01000241.1 GCA_003645115.1 bacterium
ATAAATTCCTATAATATCTAATATGGCAGGTAATCTGATTTCAATAATTTAGTTTAATAAATCATCCGTTGCTAAAATCATTGCTTGCAAATTAGTTATACATAGGATAATTTTATTCTGTGTTCGAGGAAATGAAATACATATCTATATCAATACTTTTGTTATTTCTGGGTTCTGGATTGGGATTCGGACAGCCAGTCCAACTTGTTCATAGCGACAAATTGGAAAGTTTCGATGGCGGAAGAATTGTGGAATTGACCGGTTCGGTGCATCTAATACACTCACAGCGAGAGCTATTCAGCGAGTTTGCTCGATGGAATAAAATAACCGGAATAGTCACATTTCGTGGAAATGTTCAGATTGTGGATACCAACTATACTATATATTCCGATTTCCTTAAGTATAAACGCTCCGACAAAACCGCCGAAGCAAAAGAAAATGTGAGATTTATCGATAATGATAGCACCATATTCGTGAATGGTAAAATTGGATATTATGACGGCAAAATAGATTTTGTGCGATTGGCGGGGAATCCACATCTGACCAGAATCGATACATCGGGCTCGAAATTAGAACTGGACTCAAAATATTTAGCGCACTTTATCGAAAATAAACGCTCCATTGCAATAGATTCCGTTTTCGCTGTTATAATTCCTGCTCCTGAAGAAAAAAAGCAACCTGAAATATTTATCCATTGTGATTCTTTGGAATATCATCAGGATTCCAATTTTGTGATTGCCATCGGTAATGTTCGCATAATTCAGGAATCGCTCACTGTCTCTGCCCCTCTGGCTATGATGTGGCGAGATAAAGATAAAATCCTGCTGATAAATGGCGCCACAGTCAAAAATCCACACTGGCAATTATGGGCGGATTCTATCGAGGTCACACTTCACAACAATAGAATCTATTCCGCATTAGCTACGGGAAATCCCAGAGGATTGTGGCACGATCCCGCCGACTCCTTGCGATTGACCGAGGATAGCAGATTCTCCGCTGAATCGATGAAATTCACATTCGGCGAACAAGGAGTAGAATTAGTGGAGTTGGTCGAACAGGCTGAAGTAGATTATTATCCTGCGCCAAAGGATTCATCGCTAATAGAAAAGCATATCGCCACCGGCGATTCGATAGCCGCATTGGTGGTAGAATCACACATCGATTCTATCGAGATATATCGAGGAGTTCGGGGAACATCATATCAGTATAAGCCCGATATAAAGGATTCTCTGATGTATCGTGGCGAGAAAATGGCGATTACATCACAAAAACGAGTTCATCTATATCAGGATGGATGGCTTCGATATGACAATATGGAACTGACCGCCGGACAAATCCATTTCGATGGCGATACAAAAGTCCTGACCGCAAAACCACTTGTATTCGAGGATTCCATTTCTGGTATGCCGTTCCTTCAAGATGGCAGGGATTCACTTCGTGCAGATGAATTGAAATACAATGTCGAGACAAAGCGTGGTCTATTATCCTATGGCAGAACCGCAGCGGATAAGGGATATTTTACTGGTGAAAAAATAGCCAAGGAGAAAGAGGATATTTTCTATATTCAGAACGCTACTTTTACCACCTGTGAACTGGATACGCCACATTATCATTTTTTCACTCCACAATTGAAATTATTGCCGAAAGATAAAGCTATAGCTCGTTCTATTACTATGTATATAGGGAAACTCCCTACATTCTGGTTGCCATTTTTCGTATTCTCGGTGAAAACTACTCGACACTCGGGAATCCTTACTTTCGATGTGGGAAAATTTCAGCGCGGAGAAAGATTTATCAGAAATCTCGGCTATTATTGGGCACCCAGCGATTATTTCGATATATACGCTGCACTGGATATCGATGAAAACACGGGCATCTATATTAAGGGAGAATTTAGATATGCACTGCGATATTATTTCAGTGGTGGATTATATAGTTCATACAAGTTAACCAGTCGGCGAGACTGGGAAGAAGGAGTCAGTGAAAAAAAGCGATGGGAACTACGAGGCAATCACCAGCAGACACTAGGACAAAATGCAAAATTTTCTGGCAATTTATCTATGGTCAGCGATGTGGATTATCTAACTCAAACCCACGATGACCCCGAAAAACGAATGGAGAGGTCATTGCGCTCTTATGCATCTTTTTCACAGGGATTTAGCTGGGGTAATCTATCACTATCCGCTGACAGAACCGATGACCTGGAGGCTGATATTACCACTACTTATTTGCCAAAAATTGCTATTAAAAAATATTCTGGTGCAATTTTCGGACAGGGAGAAAAATGGTATAATAAATTTTATTACTCTGCTGGTTCTGATATGGTGGGTTATTGGCGAGTAGATTCTACCGATTCTATGGAAAAACATTACGGCGCCGATTTCGATTTTGCCACTAATTTCAGCCATTCATTCGGTGATTATATCACACTCGCCCCTGCCCTATCTGCGGATGGAGTAATTCAGGATAAAGGCAAGGATGGAAAGAAATTCCCAACTTTTTTTTCCTATTCACTAAAAACCACTGCATCCACAGATTTATACGGAAATATTCCATTGGGAATATTTGGATTTAGATATTTCCATCATATTATTTCTCCTTCGGTGAGTTTTAGTTATTCTCCAGAGATTACGGGAAGTGATAACTTTTATTCATTCGGCGGGATTTCTGCGCGTGGTGGAAGTGAATCAATGGCTATGAGTGTAAATCTCGCCCAGCAATTTGGATTAAAGAAAGCAGATACATCGGGTGTGTTAAAGCGAATTCCATTGTTTACTACTAATACTTCTTTTTCTTACAATTTTTTAGCAGATGAACGGAAACTATCCGATATAACTACATCTATCAATGCAAATCCTGCAGATTGGCTAACAGTAAATGTTTCTTTGAACCATACACCGTATTCGGGAAACGAGACAATTCCCAGTGGATTATATTTGCTCGGAGCGAATTTGAATAGTTCGTTCCACTGGCGATGGACATTACCATTCCAACAAATCAGCGATACTACTGGAAATCGAACAGAACGAAAAGAGTTTTCTATGAACTTGTCTCATTATTTATCAAAAAATCTGCAGACTGGATTGGTAACTCATTGGATAAAATCTAACATAAAAACCTTCATAACGCCTAATTGGCGCATTAATTACAGTTATTACTACGATATCGAACAGGGGAAGAAAATTTCCGATGAAATCCAGCTATGGCGAGATATGCATTGCTGGGAATTAATATTTGTCTGGGTGCCTTCAGGAATAAGGGCTGGATATTATGTCAAGATTAATGTAAAAGAAATACCAGAGATAAAAATAGAAAGAACGGAAGGAAATGTGCGTTGGCGATGAATTTGAAAAAAAATGTGATTTTTTTTGTTTTGGACACAATATCCATAACAGTATGATATACATATTGTTATGAGTATTATAGCAATAATTATAGGCAAATATTGCGCAAAAAAGCGAAAAAACTTAAAAATATTCCTTGACAAAGTTCTGAGATGTTTATACTGTTGACTTTGAGGGACGGGAATTTTGTAAATCCCTATCAAACCTAAAAAAGGAGGGTCTAAAATGACTAAGGATGAACTCGTAACAAATGTAGCCAAAAAAGCAAATATGCCGAAGACTCATGTAAATAAGGTCATTCGCGCAACACTGGATGAAATTACCAAAGCACTGAAGAAGGGCGACAAAGTCAGCTTCGTAGGATTTGGGACTTTCACCACAGCTCGAAGAGCAGCTCGCACCGGACGCAATCCGCAAAC
>QNEG01000242.1 GCA_003645115.1 bacterium
AATATATATTTGCATTTAATTGATTAGCGAAAAAACCGCTCGATGACATCCACCAATCGTGATTTCCACCAAAGAAATGGATTTTTACACCATTCAGGAATAACTCTCGCAACTGGCAAAGAACATCGAAATACTCCGAGTAAATTACATTTTTATAATCGAACCAGAAATCGAAGAAATCGCCCAGTATGAAAATATTACTGGCTCGATGTTCTTTTACTATTTTGAAAAATTGGTCGAGTTTTTTGCGTTTATAGTTTTCTTTATCGGGTGATTCCGCACCAAGATGAGCATCGGATATGAAAAAGGAATAATTACTCATTATAATAGAAGTTGGTTTATTGGAGTTCAGTTCCCAATATGATAGACACTGTATCTTGCGATTCACAATATGCACCGATAACACCGGTATAACCATTCCCGCCTGGTGGTGACATATAAGTATCTTCCTCCTCGTCGTAATAGTAGTAATAATCAAGATAATCGTAAAGATTTTTTTCGCGCGCCTGAACTTTCACACAATAATCAGTGGCATAATAAAATTTGCACCAGGGAATTCCAATGGATGAAGGTAAATTTTCTCTAATCCATCGCAACTGGTAGCAATCCATCAGGATAATGGAATCGGGCAAATATTCTCTGGAAGAACCGATAGTTTCGAAATAGATTTCATATTCATAGACCGACTCATCGGCGTCGATAGACATAGCGAATGCGCACTCTCGGACATTATCGAAAATGGAAATTTCCGGCGAAATATGAAAATTCGGACTGTGCGGAACAGTAACTATGCCCTCGAAATTGCCAAACTCGGTAACACCAGATAATGTATATGTAATCCCCGGTTGAACTCGGAAAGTAGTATCCATCGGGACATAAACCGGTCTGTCACCGTATTCTGTAATTTCCATAATTTCCTGGAATTGAATTTCTCCAGTTTCCCATCGAAGATTAAGTTCAGCATCACTGATAAATGCGGAATCCTGCGATGGAATATCCACATCGAAATCGACTACTTTTGTAATATACACTTCTACTTGTCTATCTGGAGAAAATACTGCCCACACTCCTGGTATGGGTTCCAATTCATCCTGCGTATCGGGAAATTCACAGCAGAAAAAAATAAATGCTATTAATACCGATGATATTCTTATTAAACTTTTCATATTTTCATATCCAATTTCGTTTTGCCGTTTAAAGATATTACAATGTTTTTCAATTTCAAGCAAAAAAAATCTTTTTATGCGATAATATTTAAATATTAATTTCAAACATTTAAGAGATGCTAACGAGACTCTATAAAACCGTGAATATGAAAATCAAACTTATAAATAGAAACCGCAAATACACGCCAGTGCATACAAGTCATATAGATAAAGAATTCTCGTCCTTCCGTTCTCCCGAAAATTTTCCCGACAGGGCGGGATTAGAATTTCGGGACTCGCAATGACAGTTTTTAGAACAGTCTAAATAATTTACTCTCTCCGATTTTTTGTTTTACATTGCATATTTTGAGTTTATTTTATTCTCAACAGGAGGAGAGCATGTTAATAACAGGTGGGAAAGTATTGTTACCCAACAAAGACGAACCAGCATTGCTGGATATTCGCTCAAAAAATGGAAAAATAGTCGAAATCGGCGAGTCCATTCAGGGTGATGACGAAGTAATCGATGCCGATGGATGCATAGTCCTTCCCGGTGCAATCGATGCTCATACTCATTTCGACGACCCCGGATATACTCATCGCGAAGATTTTTATCACGGCAGTAGTGCATCCGCAGCCGGTGGAATTACCACGATTATCGATATGCCTTGCACATCCATTCCGCCGGTCACCGATTTGGAAAATTTCCAGAATAAACTCGAGCACATAAAGAAAAAATCGATTGTGGATTATGGATTATTCGGTGGAGTTTCTGCGGATTCTTTCGATGAACATTTCCCACACAATATGACCGAACTGGCACCATATATACTCGGATTTAAGACATATTTCACCTCAGGAATGAAAGCATTCCCACGATTGACTCACTGGCAATTCGAACAGGTATTGAAACAAGCGATAGAATTGCGAGTCCCTGTGTTAGTGCATTCTGAGGATTTCGATTATATAGATTCTGCTACCCGATGGGCAAAGCAAATGGGAAACGAACCGTATCATTATTATCTCTCTCGCCCGGAAATCACAGAAATCCTCGCAGTGCAAAACATTGTGGATATTCTCGATAATGTTATGCAAACTATCCATTTTCCCGATGATTTCAAGCCGGTGCATATCGTTCATATTACCACTGGTAATGCAGTAGAAAGAATAACGGATAAACCTATTACCTGCGAAAGTTGTCCTCACTATCTGGCGTTCGATTTGGAAGATTTCAAAAAAATCGGCTCACCACTTAAGGTAACTCCAGTAATAAAATCTCCGGGAAACAGAGAAAAATTATGGAAATATATAATCGATGGAAAAATCGATTTTGTAGCATCCGACCACGCTCCCGCTTCATATCAAGAAAAACATACCGGTTCCATCTGGACAGATTATTCCGGTATCCCTGGCACCGGAACTTTATTGCCATTTATTTTTTCTGAGGGATATTTATCTGGCAGGATTTCATTGAGACGATTAGTAGAGATTGTTTCCGAGATGCCGGCAAAACGATATGGAATATATGATAGGAAAGGTTCTATCCAGTTGGGCAAGGATGCTGATTTGGTGATAATCGACCCTAATGCAAAATGGAAGGTAATTGGTAACAATTTCCTCTCCAAAGGCAAAATAACTCCATTCGAGGGAATGGAATTCGGTGGTAGAATAGTGAAAACAATTCTTCGCGGGAAGGTTATATACGATTATCAAAACGGAATAGAAATTCCCGCAGTATTTAGAAATTTAATAACTCGGGACTAAATTATTTGATAATATTTAAAATTTTCCAAAACATTTAGTTGACAAAACAGAACTTTTAAATAATTATATTAAACTATGGTGAAAAGCACTCAATACATAAGCTATTTTCTGAACTTTATACTATTGATTTTTATTATCGCAATCTGCGGTGCTCTTTTCTCGCTCGGAGATAGAATCCCCGATATAGAAATCCCCGCATTATTGAGAATAATTATGGAGTGCGTATTTTACTTCATCGTTCTGTTTCTATTCTATTCTGATAGAAGATTGGATATAGATATCTGGGTTCGTTCATTACTATTATTTCTGATTTTACGCATTTTTATGAGCCTTGCAAACGGAATAGTATTCACTGTAATGAGCACCGATGGGGTTAGTTTTCCGGAGGCTTTTCGCAGTGCACTATATGGCAATCCGATAATACACATAATTCAGTTTTTAGCCACTCCATTTTTGGCATTCCCGGTGGTATTCGGTTATGCGAAAGCACAATCTGAAAAGGAATTGGAAGAATTTGCAGAATTCGAGGAGGAAGAGGCTCTTGCTGTCGATTATATACCGCCAGGTCAAATTAAGGAACAAACTATACCGATGAGAATATGGGAGCAATTTTTCCAGACAGAAAATGCTGAGGAAATTCAAGCCTTGCTGGATGGGATAAAGTTATCAGCTTATACAAAGCAATTAGTTATGCCCAAGAAAGAGGAACCAAAACAGATTTCCGATATCGGAGAATTACTTAAAGATTTACTTCCTCCAGAGGAACAAGAAGGCGCAGAAGTTCAAATGGAGGAATTATCGGAGATGGAAGAAGTGCAAACTGAAGAAGT
>QNEG01000243.1 GCA_003645115.1 bacterium
AACCTGAGGAAATTCATTATTGCCATAAGCGCAGATGCCACATAGGTGAGAGCGGCTGCATTAAGAACTTCTTTTGCTCCAGTTATTTCCTCCGGAGAAAGTATGGACATTTCTCGCAGGATTTTCAATGCTCGTCGAGAAGCATCGAATTCAACAGGCAATGTAATTAAATGGAATGCTACTACTCCACCGAATAGATAGACACCCAATTTTAGCAGTATGGGAAGAGAAAATATCAATCCCACAAAGAAAATAGGAATAGCAAGACTACTACCTATGGACACCACCGGGAAAATAATATTTCGAACAGTGAGTGGAGCATAGGCTTTACTGTGCTGGATTGCATGCCCGCATTCGTGAGCAGCGATACCCACCGCAGCGACTGATGAATTATCATAAACGCCCTCGGAAAGTCGGAGTGTGCGTGAGCGAGGGTCATAATGGTCGGTTAATGTCCCCGTAATTTTCTGGATACGAATATCCAGACCATTTTGCATAAGGATTTTTCGAGCAGTATCGGCGCCGGTGATATTGCGCTCGGTTCTAATCTCAGACCATCCCGCATACGCATTCTTTACCCGAGACTGCGCCCAGATAGCCAGTATTATCGCTGGTAATAACAAGATAAATGTCGGATCCCAGAAAAACATAACATTAAAAATAAATTATGTCATCTATCAGGCAAGTGATTTTTGACCATTATCCCACATCGATAATACTTTTTCTATCAGATTCAAATCCAGTTCGGTCTGACTTTCGAAATCGCCACGATACGCAGCTCGTTGCTGAGAAAGGTCATAGCAGGTAGTGGAATCCACTCGAATCAATATAATTCCCAATCCAGAATTTTTAAAACTACTCATATGCTTCACAAAGAATTCCTCACAGCAGGAACCGATATAACCGGGAAAATTTTCTTTTCTTAGCTTTCGGTGAGTTCTCATCAGGCTGGCGAATGAAGTAATAGTAATCGGTTCCAGTCCGCATTGTTGTGCTAATTCATATCCCTCGCCAACAGTGCATCCCGCACATTGCGGACAATCTTTTTTATGCCGAAATTTACAACCCACTAATTTCGAGCAATATGGAAACAGGAAATGACTAAATGGAAATTTAGTCCAATTTGCCATATCCACATTAACCGAATAAATTCTATTCGCCTGTTGGAAAGAGAAACCCTGTTTCAATAAATCGACTCGCGAAACAGCTCTATATAGCGCTTCCTCGAAATTCTCCTCTTTCACTCCGATTAGGTGTGGATTAGCTCGTTTAAAAAAATCTCGCACCATTGGAATAATCGATTGCGGTTTTGCTCGGCAGTGTTTCAACAAGGCTTCCAAATCATTTATTGCTCTTGCTGGTTGGATAAAAAAATCGCCCCAGAATTGAACCGATGATATTCTATTTTTATCTATATCGATATGCGCCGAACAGCGAACTGTCCCTTTCCGTCGAGATATCCCAGTTAATATCCCCTTGGATTCTTCCGGCTTATCTATTCGATAAATCCATTCCGCAGAATTCATATATGGCAGAATTTCACTATACAACTCATATTCTCGCAGAGTGGGAGTTGATTGTATTATTTCCACATCGAAAACTTCCTCGAAACCTTTTATTATAGCTTGCTTAATCTGTGGATGGTCGATGCGTGGTCCAATCAAATCATTCAGAAATACTACTCGTTCACTAATGGATTCTAATCCGTGCCTGCCCAGTTTTTCCGCTGGGACACGAAGTGCATAAAGCATTTTCTCGGCGACATTATCCATCAGTAATGTTCCCTGAAACATAAATGCGTTATCCTCGGATGCACCACCGGTGCCGGAGATTTTCCTGCCATCGACTTCTATATCATTTCTCGGTCGGAAATTCGCCGAGATGCCGAGTTTTTTTAATGCTTCTATTACTCCCGCAGAAATTTTTCTATACAACTGTGAATGTGAACATTTCGCCCAGTGTAAAGAATAATTTGCGAACACTTCCCATCCGATTTGTGATGGGTCGAAAAAAATTGCGCCACCACCGGTAATCCTGCGATTTATATCGAATCCATTAGATTTAATATATTCTAATCTAACTTCTTGTGATGGGGATTGATGTCTGCCCACCAGAACACAGGCTGGAGAGAATTGGAGAAATCTCAATATTGGCTGACCTTCGTTTTCGGCTTGCGCCAGCAATAGTGCTCTATCCCAAGCCATATTTTCCGCAGCGCTTAAAATCCCTGTGTCTATTAATCTCCATTTACCCATAAAAATTTCGAATTATTCTGATTTCGGTGATGTCATACGAGCACTCAAAGTCTGAATGGTTTTTTCCAGTCTTTGCACCAGAGCAGAATTGAAACCGACGAAAAATTCTCTAACCACTCCATTTTCATCTGCGAGAATAGTTTGCGGAGTCGCACCGCCGTATATTCTAGTCAATCTACGATGAGATTTTGCAGTCGGCAATACCACCGGATAGGGCAATTTACGCTCTCGAGCGAACAATTCCACGCTATCCTGCATTCCAATATCCACAGAAATGCCCCATACAATTAGATTTTCTGGGTGAGATTCGACCAGTTTTCGCATCCATTCCACTTCTTGTTCACAATGTTCGCAATCTATTCCAAAAAAATGCATCAACAAAATGTTTCCCCTTGTGGACTCGCCAGTGAGAGTATCACCGGTTCGGACATCCACGAATTTCATCTCTGGCAATGGTTTATTCATTATTTCCCGCCGTTGTAGTGCCCATTTTTGTTGCATTCCTTTAATCATCGCATCCTTATATCTTTCCCCGATATGCTGAAAGAATACCTCTACGCTATCCATAAACACATCTGCGACTTTGTCCACTGGCGCCTCGAAATCAAGTGGCATCGGGAATTCTGCAAAACCATCCACCACGGAGCATTGTCCTTTCACGATAGTATTCTCCATCGATAGCTGACAAGCAATAACCCAGCGGATACTATCCATCAATGCCCATTTGCGAATAACTTTATGTATCGGTTCCTTACCATATTTTTTGTCTGCCACAATATGTTGAATTATGGAAGATGGATTTACTGGTTGGAAATTCAATTTTTCTTTCACCTGCCCAAAAAACGATTGCATTATCTTATCTGTAATTTCTCTCATTTGTGGCTGACCGGTGGCAAATGGCACTATAGTGATTGTGGAATCTCCCTTTGCCAATTTTCGAGCTTTTATCGAAGCAATCACCAATAATTTCTGTGGCTGAATATTCTCATCATCGGCTGAAATGAATATACTGCTGGTATCGCTGACAACGGAGTCCGGTGCGTAATATACGAATGATACTTTTGCGCTATCATTGGGGGCGATGGATTCCGGCAAATTATTTTCCAATTCGATACAGTCGCAACCTGAACGCACCACTGCGTTCAATTCGCCATTACCGATATTTTTCACCCAGAAAGCACCCTCCACAATTTCGTTCGGCGATAGAATTCCCAATTCGATTTTTTCGGGCGATATCGCCATCTCCGGTGTCTTTGCGCAGGATACAATTACTATCATAACAAATATCCCAATAGTGAAATACTTCCATCTCATAAGAATCATCCCCCAATATTTACGAAATATATTCATAATTACTCACTCGCTAATATGAATAGTGGTATCGACAGTTGAAAAGAACCATCCACCCATTCCGGGGATTAACCCTGCAGAAAGCGAATAACCTCTCGAAGTATATATAAAGAAC
>QNEG01000244.1 GCA_003645115.1 bacterium
ATATTAGCGCTCTACTACTTGTCAATTAAAATGTTCAAACGCCGTGCGGTTGCTTTAATCGCCTGCACATCGATTTTGTTTCCCAGAATCGTTTTAGCCGATGTCTCTACAATAGGAGTGGTATTGCTTACTCGTATTGTAGCACTTCCTTTGGTGCTTTTTGCATTGTATTTCTTCCTAAATAGAAAATATTACTATTCCTATATATTATTGGGCATATCGGTTCTGATTCATCCTATTACTGCATTTTATGGAATTATCATTATATTTTTCTCTACTATTTTCACTATTAAGGAAAATGTAGCCAAAAGATTAGCTTATATGTTGGGAATATTTTTTGTTATTTCATCACCGATATGGATATGGGCGATATTACAATCCCCCGATGGTGGGAATTTTTTCTCCGCAGACAAACAATGGGTAGAAATACTCCGTATAAGGTCATCACATCATATATTCCCATTTTCTTGGAAACCAAAAATATATCTCAATTCCATTTTATTTGTGTTAATATTTATTTTGGGAATTAAATTCAAACCACAACAGCAAATTTTTAATTTAGTATTATTGTGGATAATTATTATTGCTATCTTATGTTTAATCGGGGTGGTATTCACTGAATTATTTCCAGTGGGAATCGTTCTGAAATTGCAGTTATTGCGCTCTTTTCTGTTCTTTGCATATATTGCTATCATTTTCTTCGCTAATTATATCTATAATATGTTGAATAAATGGGGATTTATTAAAAGTGCTAACTCTATATGGATAATAATATTAGCGATTATGTTGTTGTCATTGGTGAGAGGAAAAAATATCGCTAATTTCAGTATATACAATGCACAGAATAAATACTGGCTGGATGTCCAGAAATGGGCGAAAAATAATACCGATATCGATGCCAAATTCATTGTCCCATTGGATAGCGAGGGTTTTCGTGTCCAATCACAAAGAACTATTTTCACCGACTATAAGGATGGCACTCTGGGAAATTTTAATCCAAAATTTGCAAAAGAATGGTTTCACAGAATCAAATTGCTGGGATATGGTGAAAATATCCCGGCGTGGAGAGCAGTGTATAATATGAAACCCGAGCATTTCCACAAAATTGTGGACGAATATTATAATAACCAGGATAATATATATATAGTTCTTCCCATAAGGTTCATATTATATCCATTCGATAGAGTATATGCAAATAGCGAATATGTGGTATTCAAATACGATGAAAATTACGGGGAAGAGAAATGAATATATTGGTAATCGCACGAAGAATGAATGAAATCGGTGGTGGAGCAGAACGCTCTATGAACAATCTTATTAATCTTATGAAAAATAATCATAATATATTTCTGTTTAATTATTCCAATATAGAAAAAGGGATGGTGGGGAATGTATATAATTGGAAAATGCCCGAATTGTTTAAAAAAGTATATATTCCCAAACAATTGAAATTTCATTTAAATCAAATATATTCAAAAGGAACAATTAAAAAGTATATAAAAAGAATAAATCCGGAATTGATTATCTATCAAAAGCCACCCATTCCTCAAAGAGTAGCAAACATACCTACTATTGCATTTGTCCGTGATCTGGAATATATCGAATATTTCGCCAGCCAGAAAAGAAAAACTCCCAAAGGAAAATTGAGCCTGATGATAGAAAAAGCGATAGGCAGGAAAATTATTAAAGAATTGAAAAAAATGGATATGGTGATAGTAAATAGTGAGTATATAAAATCGAAATTGGGAGATTTGGGGATAGATTCCTGTGTTATATATCCGTTCATAGAAACAGAAAAATATACAGATTTAAAATGGGAACCGAAATATATAGCTTATATATCGGGAAGTCTTGCTATTCATAAGGGTTATATGATATTCGAGAATATAGCAAGAAATATGCCAAATGTGAATTTTATATTGGCAGGCAGAGACCCCGATAATCTTACTAAAAATATCCCCTCTAATGTAAATTATGTCGGATGGGTGGATAATATAGAGAATATATTGAAAATGACCAGAATACTATTGGTTCCCTCGTTATGGAAAGAACCATTTGGCAGGATAGTTATCGAGGCACAATCTGTTGGGATACCGGTTGTGGCAAGCAATGTGGGTGGTTTGCCCGAAGCCGTCGGGAATGGCGGTATCACTATCGATGATTATTGTAATGTCCAGGTCTGGTGTGAGTCGATAAATCGAATAATAAATGACAAAATGCTTCAGACCACCCTAATCGAAAATGCAAAACAGAATGCGAAAAAATTCGATATGAATATATTATATAACAGGTTCAAACAAATTGTGAATGATAAATTGGGAATAGAATTATAATTATTATGAGTGTTGGAAAGTTAAATATCGCTATCGATATGCGAGGACTTCAGACATACTCACTTCATCGCGGTATCGGTGTTCATTGGCGTGAGATTATGAAAAAACTTATGAATACAGACCAGCGAAGCCAATATATTTTGATATATGCTAAAAATTTTCCCGCCGCTGATGATGATTTAATATATCCAGATAATTATAGGAAAATTTATGTGAAAGTCCCATTTTTCAGAAAGAAAATCTCATTGTTCTATCTCTGGTCTTTAGACCAGCAGAGAATATATCGTATTTTGAAAAATAATTCGGTGGATATAGCCATTTTAACTACATTCGCCGAGGTATGGTTCCCTGGAAAAAAATTTAGGGATATTCCAACTATTACCTGGGTATATGATATGATTCCGTTCATTTTTGAGGAAAAGTATTTCAGGAAAGTCAAATATGGTGCACTGAAAAGATATTTTATGAATAAAAAAATCAAAAATACACAGGAAATGGATTATATTATCACCAGTTCACAATCGGGGAAGCAGGATTGGTTGAAATTCGCCGAATACCCGGAAAACCGAGTTATAGTAAATCCACTTGGTGTGAACGAAAATTATCATAAATTCGCACAGGATGAGAAAAAAATCGATGGAGTGAGAAAAAAATATAATCTCGATGAAAAATTTATATTCTATCTTGGAGGAGTGGATCCGCGGAAAAATTTACATCGGGCATTGAAGGGATACGCGATTGCTCGAGAAAAAATCTCATTACCCAATATTGTTATTGCTGGAAATATAAATAAGCAACATCGAGATTATTTCGCTGTCTGCCAACAGATAAGAAAATATAATCTGGATGATTGTGTGCGATTTGTGGGATTTATCCCCGATGAACATTTACCGGTGATGTATGGATTGGCAGAATTCCTGCTATTTCCATCACTGTGTGAGGGTTTCGGATTACCTGTGCTGGAAGCGATGGCATCGGGGTGCCCGGTGTTGACATCCAATATTTCCGCTATGCCTGAAGTAGCTGGAAATTGTGCGTTTCTGGTTCGTCCCCATAGCGCTGAATCCATCGCTGATGGAATTATTCAGATTATTCAGAATAACGATTTGAGAAATAAAATGATAAATTGCGGCAAACAGCGAGCAAAAAAATTCAGCTGGGAAAGGACTGCTCGCAATTTGCTGAATATTATTGAAAAGGTGGTGAATAATGAATAACAAAAAAATTATGTTGAAACACGGTGAAGGCGGAATGGCTACAAAAAGATTAATAGACAATGTTTTCGCCAATAAGTTAAATAATCCGATATTAGCGAGGATGGAGGATTCCGCTATAATCCAGATAGATGGTGTGAAATATGCATTTACC
>QNEG01000245.1 GCA_003645115.1 bacterium
AGTAAATAGAAAAATCGAAATCACTCGAAAGGAGAAATGATGAGAAGGAAATTATTTGTTATTATAATGTTAATCTCGCTGTTTGCGGTTTCCAGCGGAGTGGAGAATCTACCCATTTTCACAGAATGGGTCCCAGACAGCCTGGTAACCAGACCGCCGGTATATCATTGGACACTGGACAATGGACTGGAAGTGTTATTCTGGGAAAACCATACCGTGCCATTAGTCGCCAGCAAAATATTACTTAAGACCGGTTCTGCATTCGAGGGAGAATATCTCGGTTGCGGAATTTCACACTATTTGGAACATTTGGTTTCCAGCGGGACTACATCGAAACGCACCGAAAGTGAATATAAAATGCTAATTCAACAAATCGGTGCTACCACCAATGCTTATACTACCAGCGATGTTACCGTATATTACAATACCGGACCAGTAAAATATTTCGACACTATGCTGGCTATGCTCGCAGAATGGACACAGGATTGTCAATTCAATTCGGAAGAAGTGGAAAGGGAAACCGGAGTGATTACAAACGAAATCAAGATGGGACAAGAAGAACCTGGTAGAGTCCTATGGTATCTTTACAATAATCTTATGTATAAAGTAAGTCCCTATCGTCATCCTACTATTGGATACTTAAAAAGTTTCCTGTCTGTGGAGCGTGATGATATAATAGATTATTACAATGATAGATATGCTCCAAACAATGCAATCCTTGCTATCGCTGGAGATTTGGATACTGCTACAGTAATAGCCACAGTAGAATCGCTATTCGGCGATTGGGAGCGTAGGCGAATAGTAGATGTCCAATTGCCAGACGAACCACTTCCTGTTGCTGCTCGAGTCGCAGAAAAGGAAATGGATACCGAAGTGGCGAATTTCAGAATAGGTTTTCCCACTACATTTTTTGGTGAACAGGATATGCCAGCATTGAGAATACTGGGAATGATATTGTCCGGTGTGCAGACATCTCGTTTCGACCTGCGATTAGTCCAGAATGAAAATCCACTTTGCCATTCTATCACTGCATACTCTCGGGAAAGATATTATGGTCGTGGAGAATTTATTATCGGTGGCTCATTCGATTATGAAAATAGAGACAAAATAGTAGAAGCATTATGGGATGAAATCGACAAGGTAAAAAACCAGGGGGTTAGCGAAGAAGAAGTGGAATGGGCAAAAGATTACATAATAAAGAGTCTGAAAAGAGAAAATGAAACAGTGGATGGACAGGCAAGCAGTATAATGTATAGTTTTCTTAATACAGGAGTTCCATTTTATCTGGATTTCTATATTCTGGCAATCCAGCGAGTCACTTCCGAGGATGTTCGTCGGGTAGCTAAAAAATATTTAGTTCCAGAGCATATGGTAATGGCTATAGTGAAACCAATTGGTGCTACTTGTCCGGGAGATTCTGTATTGGTCAAAGATATTTCCACTAAACCACCGGAATTCGAAGTATTCACATTGCCTAATGGCTTGAGACTCGCACTGGCAGAAAATCCCGCACTGGCTACTGTGGATATTGCGATGTATATATTGGGCGGAGCAATTTACGAACCATCAGAAAAAGCCGGGCTCGCTAAATTCACCGCTAATTATCTCGGTGAGGGAACCAAAAAGTATAAAAATTTCGAGAAATTTCAGCGAATACTGGATGAATTAAATATACAAGTTTCTATCAATGCGGGGAATCATACAGTTTACTTAACCGGTGATTTTGTATCCACCGACCTGGATGAAGTCCTGGATATAATGGAACAAATTATATTCTATCCGATATTTCCTGAAGAATCGGAGCAGAAACTGAAAAATCAGATGCTGGCAGAAATTCGTCAGGCAAGAAGTTCCTGGGCATCGGATGCATTTATGTTTTTCGAGGATAAGTTCTATCGCCACCATCCATACAGCAAACCCACTTCCGGTTATGAGGAAACAGTGACTAAACTTACTCCCAAGGATGCCAAGCAATATTGGGAAAGCATATTGAATCCTAAAAATATAGTAGTTGCCGCATTGGGACCGATACCGGTGAAAACAATGAAGGAAAAATTGGAGAAAGTATTGGGTAAGATATCGGGTAGCAATAAACAATTACCAGAAATTCCCGAACCACCAAAACATAACGAACCAGAATATTATTCCAAGGAAGTCAACCGAGAACAGGTAACTTTAATAATCGGCTACGATGCCTGTAATACTAATAACGAAGAGGATAAATGGGCACTGAAAACCGCATCGGGATTACTATCCGGAACTGGTGGACTCTCCGGATGGCTTCCGGTAGAGTTACGAGGAAAAAGAAACCTGGTCTATGTGGTCTGGGGAACATATCGAGGGATGATGTTCGGCGGTAATTTTTATGTAATGACACAGTGCCAGCCGGCAGATTTGGATACGGTTAAGACGATTATATTAGAGCAAATAGAAAAACTGAAATCCGGTGATTTCACCCAGGAAGATGTGGAACGAATTACCAACGCAGCCGCAGAGCAATTCGTTTTCAGCAAGCAAAGACAAGCGAATATTGTAACCGATGCAGGTTTGAATGAACTATATGGTTTCGGCGTGGATTATTCTGATAAATATCCTGAAAAAATTAGAAGTGTCACCAAAGATGATGTAGTCCGAGTGGCAAATAAATATCTCAACAATCCAGTAATAGTGGAATTAAAACCTGCAGTATCCGAGGAAATCGAGGAATAAATCGAAAAATAATTCGCCCAACAGGTCGATAAAATTGGGGAATGAAGATACTGACAGTAGATGAATTGTGCATTCAATCGAATACTTCATTTACTTCCAAAACTTATGACTTGACCTGTTATTTCTAATTTGTATTTTCATAGAAAATTGTAAGGGAGCGATAGCTATGGCAGAAAAGAAAAAGGTAGTCCTTTCTGGAATGCAACCGACTGGGATGCTTCATCTCGGCAATTACGAGGGCGCATTGAAAAACTGGGTCCAACTCCAAAATACCGGAAAATATGAAATGTATTTCTGCATAGTAGATTGGCACGCATTGACCACAGCATATGAGGATACATCGGATTTAGTGGAGAAAATATATCAGATAACTGCAGATTATATCGCTGCCGGGCTGGACCCGAAAAAAGTCGCAATATTCGTTCAATCATCGGTGAAACAACACGCAGAATTGCATCTACTATTATCGATGTTCGTTCCTATATCCTGGCTGGAGCGAGTTCCATCATACAAAGAAAAAGTAGAGACTCTGGGATTGGATTCCTATGGATTTCTGGGATATCCGCTACTGCAGACCGCAGATATAATCGTCTATCGAGCGAATGGAGTGCCAGTCGGCAAAGACCAGTTGCCTCATCTGGAGCTGGCAAGAGAAGTAGTCCGAAGGTTCAATTTCCTTTATGGTGAGGTATTCCCGGAACCCGAAGCGATATTATCTGAAGCGCCATATATTCCCGGCAATGACAAACGAAAGATGAGCAAAAGTTATGATAATCATATCTGTATGGGCGATTCCGTGGATAAAATCCAAAAGCGAGTGATGAGTTATTACACCGATGAAACCAAGATATACAAAGGCGACCCTGGACATCCGCAAAAGTGCCCAGTGTTCGCTTTGCTGAAAATATACGCTCCACAGGAGACCGAAAAAATAGTTCTCGATTGCACCACAGGAAATCCACAATGGGGATGTGTCAAATG
>QNEG01000246.1 GCA_003645115.1 bacterium
ACTTTCGTGCAAAATCCCATCAGCAATTATCCAGGAAATCAATTTGTAGTGACAACGCCCATCACCAATCCGTGTATCCTATTGTTACGCAGTATATTATATTTTCAAACTGTCAAAGTCGGGAAAAAAGAAACAATAAATTAGCAAATAATAAACTATTTTGTAAAACTCTAATTTTTGTTATGAATTGGTATTTTACAGACAACTTGTCTAATCCCATTGGTTTTTGCATTCAACATATAGATCATCGATGGAACTTCTCTAAACTTTAATTCGTATTCTTGACCAAACGATGCGAGCACATTTTCAGATTTCAGTATATTATCGTAGAATTGATTTTGTATTGGATATATTTTTCTTGCATTTCGGTATCTTTGATAATATACAGCTGAAGCCACATAGTAATTAACATTATTTTGTTGGAGCACTTTTAATGGTTCTATTATTTCAGGCAATGTATATTTGCGCTTATATCCGATTATTTTCGAACCGAGTGATTTAAGTTTATCCACAAAGCTTTTTTCTTTAGTTATTATTGGCAATTTAAATATAGGGCGCTTATATTTATCTGGTGTGTAATATAAAACCCCCTTAAAATATAGAGTATCTACACTACCATTTGCTCTTGCCACATCCAATTCTGAACGAATTTGGTCATCATTGCCAGGAAATAACCTATTACCGAATCTGGTGCCGATTGTTTCATCCGCTGGAATATTATTTATTATCCATTCACGAGTCAAAGTAAGTGAATTGGGTAATGAAAGATATCGTTCAATTAACGCGGTGTGTATTGCAAGATTGGTAAATGTAATAAATATAAGAATTATTCCAATGGTTTTCCATCGTTTAAACATTTCAAATAGACCGTATCCTGAAAATATAGCTATTGGTGGAAGGATAATATATAAATATCTTGCAAATGATACCTGCCATAAACCAGTAATTATATAGTGAATAAACGGAAATGAAATTAGTATCCAGAACAGTTTATTGTTTTTGCGAAAAAGAAATATCAAACCTGCAACAACTACGAGTAAACCTATGATGCTGAGTGCATATACTAAATGAGAAACATTATGAACTAATGCGAGGGGTTTATTTTCGAAGCCAAAATGTCCTCCAAACATATGAAGTATATTTCTGCCAAAATCGAGTATTATCATTTTAGGTTTAAGGAACAAATAAGGTGTGGTTATAAAAAATGCTATAACGGAAATAAGTATAGACGACCACAATACTTTTGATTTTAATAATTTTTTGATACTTTTTTGAATAAATAATTCCGCTGACCATATGGAGACTATTGCGAAAGCACCGAGATATTTGGTTCCTGCTGCAAGACCTACAAAGATCCCTGCCAGCACCCAGTTTTTAGTTTCAATGTTGTTATAATATTTCATAGCAAAAAAAACTGCTAATGTGCAGAAAAATGTCATAATACCATCTGCAGCAAAACGATGTGATTCTATGATAGCGAGCGGTGAAAATGTTATCAGGATTGCTGAAATGAATCCCACCTTTTTGTTAATGATAGCACCGATTTTATATGTAAGCAGAACAGTTATCGTTCCAATCACTGCTTGAAAGAATCTTCCGGTGCAAGCAAGAATAGTGGCATCTCCAAAATAGGAGAGCCAGAATGTGTGCCAGTCTATATTTCCACCAAAAACATTTATAACGATATATGAAATTGTTCCTAAAATAACTGTAAGATAAAATATTAATGATGGATAGCCGAAAGTGAATGGATTTAGTGTGCCATTTAATGCTATGTAAATACCATATCTTGTGCAAATATCCTCATCAACCCAATATACCCAGGGCAGACCAAATTGCACCATATAAATTCTGACAGAAAATGCTATTAGAATAATTCCCCACAGGAAATATTTTTCTTTTTTTCCCATAAAATTGTAATAGAGAAAGAGTGTATTATATAGAATATTCCAATTATATATTGCAATTTAGAACAACTCGCCTTCCTCGATTTCTGAACCTGGTTCACCAAACTCGAGTGCGGCGTGAGCTGCAGAAAGTCTCGCCACCGGAACTCGATATGGTGAACAACTGACATAATCCAGTCCAATGCGATGACAGAACATCACCGATGCTGGTTCTCCGCCGTGTTCTCCGCAAATCCCGATTTTTAGTTCTGGTTTAGTTTTTCTTCCATATTTTACCGCAATTTTCATCAATCTTCCGATACCTTCTTGGTCGAGCACCTGGAATGGGTCGTGGCTGTATATTGACATCTCCACATATTCCGGCAGGAATTTTCCGGCATCGTCACGAGAGAAACCGGCACCCATTTGAGTCAGGTCGTTGGTGCCGAATGAGAAGAAGTCGGCGTATTTTGCTACTTCATCGGCAGTAATAGCTCCACGAGGTATCTCTATCATTGTTCCGATATTATATTTTACTTTAGTCTCTTGCTCCTCGAACACTTGCTGGATAACCTTTTCAGCTCTTTCTCGAGCTATAGCGAGTTCTTTATAATGTCCCACCAAAGGTATCATAATTTCCGGTTGGACATCGATACCTTCCTTTTTTACTTTTATAGCAGCCTCGATTATTGCTCTAACCTGCATATCCGAGACCTCGGGATATGTAAGTCCCAATCTGCATCCTCGATGTCCCAACATAGGATTGAACTCGTGCAATGATTCTACGGTGCGCTTGATTTTTTCCAACTCCACTCCCATTGCATTCGCCATCTCCTGCTGACCTTTTTCATCGTTAGGAAGGAATTCGTGTAATGGTGGGTCGAGCAAACGGATAGTGGCAGGAAGTCCTTTCAATTCTCTGAATATACCGATGAAGTCATCTCTTTGAAGTGGCAGTAATTCTTCCAATGCGCGATTGTATTGAGTCAGCGGTTCCTTCAATTGGCTTTCCAATTTTGCTCTTTCTTCAGGGTCGTCGGATTTCTCCATTTTCTTGCGCAGGTTTTTCACCTCCTCGGCGACCAGAATAAGTCGTCTGAATGAAACCACTCTATCACTTTCGAAGAACATATGTTCTGTTCTGCAAAGCCCGATACCCTCGGCGCCGAAACGAATTGCCACTGCGGTATCATTAGGGGTGTCAGCATTGGTCCGAACTCCTATCTTTCGGAATTTATCTGCCCATTCCATCAATGTGCCGAAATCTCCTGCCAATTTGGGTGCGATAGTGGGTATCTTGCCCACATATACATTTCCTTTCGCACCATTTATAGAAATCCAATCGCCCTCATTGACTACAATTTCGCCGACCGTAAATCGCTTATTCTTGTAATCGACCTCGATATCGCCGGCGCCAGCTACGCAGGGAATTCCCATACCACGAGCTACTACTGCGGCGTGAGATGTCATTCCGCCACGAGCGGTGAGTATCCCTTGCGATACTGCCATTCCGCCTATGTCCTCGGGAGAAGTTTCCACTCGAACTAATAAAACTACTTCGTCTTTTTCTGCCCATTTTTCGGCTACATCGGCATCGAAAACCACTCGGCCAGTGGCTGCGCCCGGTGAGGCTGGCAATCCTTGAGCTATAATATCTGCTTTTGCTTCCTCCTCGGGGTCGAACATTGGATGCAACAATTGGTCGAGTTGTCGGGGTTCTATTCGCAATACAGCCGTCTTCTTGTCGATAAAACCTTCATTTACCATATCCACTGCAATTTTCACTGCGGCTTGAG
>QNEG01000247.1 GCA_003645115.1 bacterium
ATCCATAATCGATTTGATTTTTTTCTTTATCCTGATAAAACTGGAAAAAAAATACCGCAATTTCGTGGGATGGTCATTCTGGATGGCTTTTTTCTTCTATGGTCTGGGCAGAGCTATAGTGGATTACTGGCGATGGTATGAACCACAGGAAATACTAATTAAGTATCTGGATGGAAATCTTTCCATTCACGGTGCAATAGCTCTAATACTCGCTGTCGGCTCGCTTGCTATGGTATTTTTAAAAGCGGGCAAAAAAATCCCGGCTAAATCTTAAAAAAGATAATAAATAATTACTTTAAACTTGTGCAAAAATGTCCAATGGTGTCCCAGATTAAACAAAACCAAGCAGTAGGACACCTTTAAATTCACACTTTGTTTTTGGCATAGAAAGTGCTATATTATAAAGAGGGAGAATAATATTATTCGGGGTGAGAGAATTGCGCAATATTGGGCTTGCTACATTTATTATATGTATTTTAATCGGTTCTATTGGCGCACAGGAGATAAGTGTATGGTTAGTGGAACCACCGACAGATGGAGTAATTTCCTGCGATGACCAGCAGATTGAACTCAACATAGTTACTTTGGGTGAGGATAGCACAAGAGTATTGATAATCGAGCCATCGCCGGAATTCGGTGAGAGTCCTACCGGGTATGGACCCGCCGACTGGGCAAGATTTGCAGATACTCTATCATCTCTCGGTTTTTATGTGGATATCTTACCATTATCATCCGATTTTTCATCCATACTCCCAAGTTACGATATAGTAATAATTTATGGCAATCCGGGAAGAGAATTTAGCGGAATGGAAATAGTGGCATTTTTCAATTTCCTGTCAGCCGGCGGAAATGTATTGTCTGTTGTGCGAGCTAATGCTGGTGATGTTTCCGAAATGGATATTCACAATCCAATACTCACTCTGGCAGGTATGAACTATTCTCCGCCCAGAACCGATATAATCGATACTATCGATGTGGCTTCATTGCATCCTGCACTCGCTGGAGTGAATGAGCTAACTGTTTACAGACCGATGCCAATTTCCTGTTCGCCAGACCAGCAAATAGTTCTCACTCCAGACTATGATTGCATAATCGCCGCCGATTCCTCACTGGGCGGAAAAATTATCGCCTGCGGTGAGGAAAATCTGTTCCATAATGGACCATTAGTATTCGCTGGAGTCCCGGTATATTGGGACATATTAGATAACAGGATTTTTACTTTATCCGCAATATCCTGGTTCGCCAGCGGATTAACTCCAACCGGTTGTGGTCTGGATACCGCAAGTTCATATCTCGACATCGATGGCTGGGTATATTTTTTCTCATCGCCAGAATTTTACTGGGATGGTTTAAATCTTACTTTCTCGCCTGGAGTTGATTTCTGGGATTCAGGAATTCATAACATTCAGGCTGAAATTTTCGATTCCTGTGGGCATAGTATCGATTTAGAATTTACGCTGGAGTTCGATGTGGATGCACCTCGCGCCACATTGATAGAACCGCCATCGGGACTCCTGGAAAGCAGTGGTGATACTGTGGTCGTATTTGTTCAGGATTATGAAAATGTTATGGACACCGCAAATAGCTATATAGTAGTAGATTTGCTGGATACATTCTGGCTGGAGACTCACATTCATCCGTTGGGTTTCTGGCTGTTGCCATCACTCGGATGGACTTCGGGAACTCATCAGATATGTGTTTATGCGCAAGATTCACCCGATTATTGTCCACCGAATGTGCTCGATTCCTGTTTTACTATTGTGATGCCCGAGGAGACATTGCGAGTGGAAGTCGCCGATGTATGGGTGGAAGGATGCAGTCTGGTATATACCGAGGTTTGTGTGCGCAGTGCGGATAGATATGTGAAAGATTTATATCTGGACAACTTCGCATTTTTCGAAAATGGTATTCCCGTAGTCCCGCCATCGCTGGAACTACTCAATGCTTGTCCCTCGGAAAGCGCTATGGTGGATATAGTCCTGCTATTGGATTTCTCTACCAGTATGAACGACGAAGTTTCCACTTTTTTCGGTTCGATACCATCGTTCGTCGCTGCGCTGGGTGTGATGGATTACAGGATTTCTGCGGTGGTGTTTAATGGCTGTCCCGAACAGACTGTTCCCGATGATGGTGTATGGATGATTGTGCGGACGGATTTCTCCAGTGTTCCTTGTTCATACATCGCAGGTGGACCAGATTGGTGGGCGACTAATTTGACCGATTTCAATTGCCTATACAATGCAGTGGTGAACGATGTATATACCTGGCCCGCCACTATGCGTGGTTCGGGCAATGAAGACCAATATGGTGCTATAGTTCGAGCTAATGAAAATCTCGATTTCCGTGATGGTGCACTAAAAGCATTCGTGCTATTCACCGATGAGCGCCCGATTGTAGATAGCCCACCCTGCGAACCAGGATGGGATGAATCCGCAGAGGGACTCGATTCTATTATACAATATTGTATCGATAACGATATAGTTATGTTCCCGGTTACTCCTCACGATGGAGAATTTCAATTTCATTCCAGTGAATCCCCCGATAGACGATATTATGAGGGATATTATGAACTCGGTCCCCAAACCGGTGGCGGTTGGTTCTATTTGTGGGCAGAGGATTATGACACTCTCGCTACACAAATCGGAGTGGCTATCGCAGATTTGCCCTGTTGTTATCTTTTTCGCTATCGCGAGGAGCAATTTTGCAACGAACAGAATCTATTGGTAGTGGATGCATTTCAATCTATCACCAATTTTGGTCGAGATGATACTGTATATTCTCCGCCCTGCCCGGGTAGCGCAGAATTTTATTATCCTCAACCCTGTGGGGGAATTACTACCTGTTCACTACAGGGAATATCGCTTTATTTGAACAGCGAGGATGAATTTTTCGCACCAATCGAATCTACTATAATTCTCGGAGTCGAACCCCTGGGTTTTTACCGGATGGAAGATGATGAAATCTCGTTCCATAATGATACTATAGAATTTGTCCCCACCACTGATTTTTCCAATGGAGATACGGTGTGTTCTGCCATAGTATCGGGATTGGACAGTATGGGTTGCCCGATTACCAGCGATACTTGTTGTTTTGTAGTCGATTTGGAACCGCCACAGTTCGATGAAATCTATCCACCGCCGGACACTGTGATGGAAACCACTGATTTTACAGTATCATTGTCTATATACGATGAACTCGCAGGAGTGCGTTGGAGTGAAGTCGGATATGATAATTTTTCCGTCGTTGTCAATGGAAATCCCGCAGAATACAGTGTATATAGTGCTCATCCGTATATGTATGTGGAAATATCGGGAGTCAGAAATCTGGATACAATCCAAATTTGTGTGGATAGTATTCCAGACGACCCGGACTATGATTATTGCCCGCCAAATTATAATGATACCTGCTGGCAATTTTCCATATATATTCTGGAGGGTCCAATCGCACAGATAATTTTGCCAGATTCTGGGATAATTTCAGCTTGTGTTGACCAGCAAATCTGGATTGCACTCACCGATAGCGAGGGTGTGGATGAATCCACTATCATTATGGTGATAGATGATGATACTTTTACCTGCGCCGATGTTGAATTGACATTCCGTGATTCCACCCTCTTTTTCGATCCACCGCCGGGATATTGGAGCGATGGACAATTAGTAACAGTAGAATTAATC
>QNEG01000248.1 GCA_003645115.1 bacterium
AGTGAACAGCGAAACCAATCGAGTGAGCGGAACTTGTAATTTAGATAATGGAACTTTCAATAGATATAATGGCGAAGCAAATAGAGATAACGGAAATTGCAATTGAGTTAACGGCGACAATAATCGAGTGAATGGCGACAACAATACTGGTAGAATAACCTGCTCATTTAATTATATATAGGTAATTACCTTATCAATAACAATTTTTTGGGGGAACTCGCCTCGTCATCGGTGTGAATTCTGGTCAGATAAATACCCGATGGCACCGAGATATCGTGCTCATCCTTTCCGTTCCACACGATGAAATGTGTTCCCCTACCCGACAATGAATATTTTCGCACAATTTTTCCACTCAAATCATAAATAGACAAATTAGCTTCACCCTGCGCGATATCTGCTATAATTTCCACCGCAGAATTAAATGGATTAGGAGCGATGGATTGAATAGCGGTAATGGTCGGCATTTGAGCAGAAATTAGATTAGTTTTCGATACAGTGTATTCACCCGCTGGCAATCGAATCGAACCACCGGTTCGAACAACCGCAGTGATTTCCTGTCCAGAGATATTTATCGCACCAAATTCAGAACTCGAACCCAATGTCAATTTACAATCCTGTCGGATAATCAGTTTCCAGCACTCATTTTCCGGGCGAATGTCTCGTTTAAGTATGTTTCCATATCCAGTATATTGGAAATGTCCGATGTAATTTTTACCCGGAATAGGCGGTGGTAAAATCAAGTCCAGTCCATCATCATACCCGGAGGATGAATTCTTATTATTGCCGAATGTAAGCACTTGCCTGTCGCTGTCGGTCTGCAATACCAATCGAGCAGTATTTTCCACTACTGGCAAAGATTTTTTCGACATACGCACATCGTCTATATCCATTACCAAAGTGCAGGGTCTGGTAGCAAATACCCAATATCCCTTTTTGGATTTTAACATAGTAGCGATTTCATAGTCTCCCGCAGTGGAATCGAGTGTGTAAATGGAATATGTAATAATAGCATCTTCAGGTCGAGTAGATAGCGAATATACAGATACGGGGTCGGATAACGCACCGATAAGATTCCAGCCCTCGGTCAATATGAATTCCATTCGATGATTTTGAATTCCATCGATGATTTGATATTCGCCGTATGAATATATAAAATAACCTCTACCCGGTTCCATAGTCTCTGTGATTCTATACTCTCCGTCTTTATAATAGAACAGATTATCCAAACCCCAATGTGGGACTCGAGCTGGTGCGGTAGCTGGCGATGAAATCATATTCCAGCCTCGGGAAATTTTATACGGGAACCTCAATCTTGGAGCAGGTATAGGTATCACACTGTGTTCTCCAGCCTCCAATCCTCGCCAGGAATTCAGTGGTTCTCCATCCACAATAAGTAATACATACGGGGAATCTATTGGCGAAATAGTTAGATATACCGATGATACCAATTTAATTTCCGGCACCGGTCGATTGTATGGCAAACTGAGCGTGGAATATCTTTCTCCATCCATTTCCCACCATATAGGTTCCCAACCTTCCGCTGGAATATCCATAGAATCCGGACCGATTATGGCGAGTGTATCGAATAATATACTCAACCCAGAACTCCAGCCGTAATCGATACCGCCAGCCACTCGAAGTAATGCACCTGGGTCGGTTCTATATTCTACTTCCACAGTATCCACTCGCCAGACAGTATCTGCAGATGTGGGATAGACCAGATGTTCCACTATCTCGGCGCTCCAGAAAAGTGAATCATAATTTTGCCCGAGGTCGAAATAAGTTCTGGCTCCAAATGGGTCATCCGGTGGGTCATAGTCATTCTCCATTATCAAAAGTGTCTCCGGTGGCGGATTAGACATATATATCAGTCTATAAGTCACCGTATCCGGTGGATCACCAGAGAGAGATTCATCGGTAATATTTTGCGCTAACCAGTGAAGATACCTAAATGGTCCAGAATTTATTTTCCGAGAACGGAGAGATGTATTTTGAGCGAGTGTATCGGTCACATTGCCCCGTATCATCCAGGATTTCAATCCATTAATATAATCGGCGAGCAGAACAAAATTACTTACACCTACTACATCTTCAGCGAGCCAGGTGCCCGAGGGACAGGAGTATTCGATTGCACCATCGGATTTGGCAATCAATTTAAGGTCCTGGTCTGCGCTTTCCAGCAAGCCGACCAGAACATAATCGCCGTATATTCCTACCGATATTGGTTCACCATGAAAAGTCGATGTGTCTATAGGATTAGTTACCCATCCACCTAATTCTGGTGATGATGGAGTGGATACATCTATTTTATATATTCCAGCAGTCTTTGCTGGCACATAGCAATAATCTCCACTTTTGGCGACACCGCAAGCATATCCATCGGTATCATATGTTCCCACAAAACTAAGATCATCAGAACTCAAAATCAACAATCCACCTTCATTTTCTGCGACATAAACATAACCTCCCTCTACCAGGGAAGTATGACAAGGGAATCCGGATGAATATGTATATTCAGTGTTCCAATCGGTCAAATTTACTTTCCTAACACCGTCATTGCAGGAAATGTAAGCATAGCTACCCATAACGCTTACATCCCACACCGTAGCGGATATAGTGGTATCATCGAGCACAGTAAGATTAGTGGGGTCGGAAGCATCTATTACCCGAAAATTAGGACTGGTGCTACCATAACAGGCATAGACCTTGTCTCCTTCCGCATCCAGACCGAGAATTGGTATTAGAGCGAGTGTATCCAGTGCATCCATATTGGTGGGGTCGCTAACATCGACCGAGACCAACCCTACTGTCTGGCAACTTACATAAACGTAATTATCAGAATATGCCAGAGCAATTGCATCGCCGATATCTATTGCATCAGCCCAATCATTCTCGGGAGCTATATTTCCCATCGATACAAATTGAACTCCCGCAGAATCTGCCACCAATAACAATCCGGTTCCAGTTTTGGCGATTCCTTTACCGGAAACACCACTAACATTTATCGCTGTGGTGGTCATAATGAACATTCTATCTATGGAATCTTCTTTGGCATAGAATACAGACAATCCAGAGTCTCCATCGGCGACTATCAGCATATCCCCGTAGAATTGGCAATGGTAAGCCCATCTTTTGGCACCCAATCGGGAAATTATATTCAGTGTATAATCTGCGTCCCCATCACCGAGTTCAGTCAATCCGATAATATATATACTATCACCCGATGCGACTGCTGCCAAAGTTCCCGATACAGCGAGATAATAACCACCCGAAGACAATGATGCGATGCTTCGATACACCATCGCAGTGGGGTCGCTAATATCTACCGCTGCTAATCCATTGGAAGCATCGGCGATTAGTGCAAAATCTCCGTATATTTCTACACCTCGAGCATCACAACTTGCCCAACTTTCCACATCTGTGGCGGTCATAGAAGCCGTAGCGATACTTCGAAGACCATCTGTGCCCGAACCGACAAACGCATAATCACCCTTCACTGCGACTCCATAAGCAGCTACCTCGGATGTATCCAATTCGGAGAGAGCGCTCAAATCGACTTTGGATAAGCAACTGGTAGCGGCGACATAAGCATATCCGCCGGAGAGAGCTATATCCACACAATCTCCACCCGATAGGTCGGTATTAGCTAATTCAGTCATAGATGGA
>QNEG01000249.1 GCA_003645115.1 bacterium
ACTTGGCGCCAGCCCGTATGCGCTGGGAATCCCCGGGTTCGGTGCTCGCGATGGTCAAGTGCTCAAGTGGAACGAGGAAGCGGGAAGATGGCTGCCTGCGGATGCTGATATCCACTGTAGAACGATTAGTCCATTAACTGTTGATCAAGTGGGTTCTATGACATCTTCTATCGTATTTGCAAATTCAAGTGCAGATGATCAGTGGTTAGGTCTCGGCAGTTCGGCTGGAAGAATCCAATTCGATGATTGTGCAATCGACGAAATAAATTTACTCAATGCCAAAGTTGGTATAGGAACAGAAGCACCATCTTATAAACTTGATGTTCAATATACAGGAACATTTTTGGGATTCAGATCATATAGAACAGATAATAAAGATGCTCGAATAACAGTTCAAGACAATACAGAGGGATGGAGTATTGCTTCTGGATGGTGGACTACGGGTGATTTCAGTATAATCGAGGAAGGAGAAGTGGGAGATAGATTATATATTAAAAATAACACCGGACATGTAGGTCTTGGAACTGTTTCCCCAGAATTCCAACTCGATGTATCCGATGATGGTGGAATAATAGCTCGTGGAACTTATGGCAGCGGAGATGCACTTACTACATCCGGTGCAGGAACCAGAATGTTCTGGTATCCCAAAAAAGCGGCATTCAGAGCAGGATATGTGAATGGAACACAATGGAACGATGCAAATATTGGGGATTATTCCGTGGCAATGGGTTCGTCAGCGAAGGCGAGTGGAGAGGCTTCGGTAGCTATGGGGTGGGGGGCACAGGCAACAGCATCATATGCTACTGCTTGTGGTGGAAGAGGTAAGTGGGCAGAAGCTATTGATGCAACAGTTTGTGGTGGAAATGGTAATGATGCACAGACTGAAAAATCCTTTATAGGTGGTGGTCAGTTAAATATAACTGGCGGTCATGCTTCGGGAATTCTCGCTGGTTACAGTAATGGTGCATCCGGTGATTATTCAGGTGTAGTTGCTGGGGTTGATAATGCAGCAAATGCACATAATAGCTTTGCTACTAATTACAATTCCATCGTTGATCATAATAACTCAGCCGCGTTTAATTCTATGACAACTACTCTATCTGACCAAGTTCGATGCTTTAATTTATCAGCTACAGGAACAAAATCATTTACTATAGATCATCCACTTGATCCGTTAAATAAAACACTTAACCACTTTTGTATTGAATCCCCTGAAATGATGAATATGTATCGAGGTGAAACAATTATAGAAGAAGATAGTTTAGCAGAAATTATTCTACCCGATTATTTCGAAACACTTAATAGAAATCCAATGATACAACTAACTGGCGTGGGAACATCTAATGTATTTATAGCGGATACTGTGGTGGGAAATAGGTTTGTTATTGGTGGAGAACCGGGAACTAAAGTCTATTGGCAAGTCACTGCGGAAAGAAACGACCAGAATGCCCAGATTGCAAGAATACTTATACCTGTTGAACAGGAAAAGACCGGTCATCTTGTTGGACATTCTCTCAATGATGATGCATTGGCAGTATCTCTTGATAAACTTATTGAACTTGGCTATGGAGATTTATTCGATTTCATTACTGATAGTGGTCGAACGAAATATGAACAATACCATATAATATTAGAGGAATCGGCAGATACGACAGAATAAACTATGAATAAAATCATATATAGTAGAATTAAGGAAAACAATTTATTCATTGTAATATATATTACTCTATTCATTGCAATATATTATGTTCCAGTACTTGCGGTAGAAGTTAGGGTTGTAAATCCTGAAGAACAATATGAGACTACTTCCTGTGATACTAATAGTGTTGTTTTTATCATCTCTGATTCCCTTTGCCAGATTGATACGACTCGACTGTATTTCAGTATCATTAATCGAAATGAGAATGAAACTCTTCGTGTTTCTTCTCCGCACATATTAAACTGGGGGCACGATTCTATAGTTGTATCTGTAACAATACCAGAATCTCTCCGAGGTGAAACTGGTGATACTATCGGTGTGATCTGTGATTCAGCATTCACGTCATGTGACAGTATACCGAATTATAAAATCTATATTGCAGATTGCAATAATGACCGTATAGTCCAAATCGATGATATGACTGGTTTAGGATGGACTACTTATGGGACCGGACATGGATCAGGAATAGGTGAATTTCATTTTTTGGTTAGTATTGCAATTGCTCCAGACGGAAAGATTTATCTTTCTGATAATGTTAATTGTAGGATTGTTCGAATTGATGATATGGCTGGAACTGGTTGGAACGCTTATGGATCTGAGGGTGATGGAATAGGTGAATTTAGATACCCCAGACATATTGCGATTGGTCCAGATAATAAAATATATGTTGTCGATCTGGTAAATAATAGAATAGTAAGAATAAATGATATATCTGGAGCAGGGTGGAGAGAATTTGGACATTTAGGAAGTGGAATTGGAGAGTTCCACCAACCTATTGGTATCGATATCGATGATGAGGGAAGAATATATGTATCCGAATACGGAAATAATAGAATAGTTAGATTCGATGATATGACAGGTTCTGGATGGATTTCATTTGGCACCTATGGTTCAGGGATTGGAGAATTTAATGGTCCATTCGGTATTGATGTTACTTCTGAAGGTATAATATATATATCTGATTGCAATAATCATAGAATTGTAAAAATTAATGATATGACAGGTTCTGGATGGACTACTTATGGAAGTGGACCTGGTTCGGGAGAAGGCGAGTTCTATTGGCCTATTGATATTACCGAAGGACCCGATGGGAAAATATATATTGCTGATGATAGAAACCACCGTATAGTTAGAATTGATGACATAACAGGCTCTGGATGGATCTCATTCGGCACCTATGGTTCAGGAATTGGAGAATTCAATGCTCCTTTTGATATTTTTATTGGACCATAAAATAAGTATATAATAAACTTATTAATTATGGTTATAAAGATGGTTATGGAGGACTTTTCGATTTCATAACCGAGGCTGGTCGAATAAAATATGAAGAGTATCATTGAATGATGAAGAATAAACAAATACAACAGAATAATAAATTATAGGAGGATTATTATGGCAGGGATTTCGATGAGATACATAATAACTATAATAATAATCGGATTAATATTTGTGGTATTCGCGCAGATTAGAGAGGATGTAGTGGAGTCATCCACCGTAAATAATGTCGGCACAGCAAAATCGGAAGCAATTACATTAAATTTCGCAATCGGTCAACCGGCAATAGGGACAAGGACTGAAAAGAATATCGAATTGCAATCGGGATATTTACTAATAAAAACCGACACAATCGCTCCCATGGGGGATAAAACCGAGCTTTCTGCAGTGAGAATAAAAAATATTTCTCCCAATCCATTCAATACTATTTGCACTATACAATTCGGAATAATTCAGGATAGCGAAATCTATCTGGATATATCCGATATCTCGGGCAGGATTGTGAAAAAGCTGATTAATGGAGAAAAATTACAATCTGGAAACTATACACTGAAATTCGATGGAGAGGACCTTACCACGGGGACTTATTTCGTCCGTTTGAAAGCTGGTGAACAAAGTATAACCGAGCGAGTGATATTGGTAAAGTAAAATCTGAGTATGCACTGCGCAGATTCCTTGGATTATATTTTAAT
>QNEG01000250.1 GCA_003645115.1 bacterium
ATAATGGTTAAAAATACCACAATATTTATAATTGTCGGAGTGATTACGCTTTTTGCACAAAATCGCTATTCCGTTAATGAGATTACAATCAGTACTTCTCATGACAGTACATTTATTCTGGCAATTACCAGTGGAACCCCGGATTTTAAGAAAATTGCAACAGATGCTCCACCGAGAATAGCGATTGATTTTTTCGACGGTATTTACAATCTTCCCAAAGACGAGTTTTCAAGAATGCCGCCGGGAATTGTTGCAGCAGTGCGAGGTTCCCAGAGAGAACCATTGCCGAAACCCATATCACGGATAGTACTCGACCTCGTTGAACCGGCTAAAGATGTGAGTGTGCGAAAGCATCCCGAAGGAGTGATGATTGCAATTCCAACTCCCGAATATCCTCAATTTGGTAAGTGGACATCGGGTAGAAAAGAACCTTCCCCGGATGCAGCAAAAGCATTGGCTGAATCGGTTGTAGTATCGGAGAGCATTGCGGTTGTTTCCGATACAATAACTGCTGAAGCAAAGGAAACAACTGCTGTAACAGAAAAACCCATCGTTCCATTAACCGAGGAGGAAGTTCCTGCAGAATTAGCGATGTATATGCGACCGGAGACGCTGTTGTATAAAGGTATTACAGCTGATATGGAAACGATTGAAGTCGCAAAGTATATTAGGAATATGGTCATATATGCACCTAAAGGCGACGACCCGTTCATAATACCAAAACGGACAAAGGAGATTCCAATTGGCAGCGAGCCTCTCGCAATGGTTGAAAATTTATCCGTAGTCGGAATTGTGCATGCAGGAGATGCAAGAATGGCAATTCTGGAGGATGAAACAGGTTTTGGATATATATTGACCGAAGGTGATTCTATAGAGGGAGGAAAGTGTACTACAGTTACGGATACATCGGCGGTGTTCACATTAAGTGAATTCGGACAATTGCGTAAACTCGAATTGCCATTGGTAAATCCTAAGAAAGGACAGGATTCGAAACCATAACAATAGATTACGAAAACTTTGCATTGCTATTTGAGTACATTGTATATTATAGTGCCTTATTAGAAATGTTTTTTTGGTTTTTTAGAGAATTGTTTGTCTATAAAACTTGCTTTGGGAGAAAACAGGTGTATTTTACACAAAAAAGTAAGCAAAAGGAATGCGATATGGTATCGTTTTGCAAATATTTTATCTGGACTATAGTATTTATCTCTATTCCTCTTTTTGCTCAATATGTAGATTATTCCTATGACCGTGGTTTGCCCGAACAATGCGCCAATTGTGGAACTCAACCCGGCGCGGATACAATATCGGTCTGTGTCACATTCGAGAAGCTTGTTTTCCAGAATGCAGATATCCGCGTGATATATGCTTTACTTGCTGATACCGCTGCGATGAATATTGTGGTTGACCCCGAAGTTAATATAAAAGCCACACTTAAATTGGATAATGTATCGTGGTGTCAGGTGTTCAGTTTATTACTTGACTTGTATAATCTCAGAGCTGTTCGAAAGGAAGGATACCTATATATATTAGCCGAGTCCAAATATTGGTCGGAGAAATTCGGTGAAATAGAAAACGTAACTAAAGAAAAGCAACTACTCGATACAGAGACATGGCTTTTTCGTATTCAAAATGTCTCAGCGGACCTGATGCAAGAATCTATTGCAGATGCAATATCATCGAGAGGTAATATAGTTGTGGATGCTCAAACGAATACACTTATAGTCACAGACTTACCGGAACAACTTAAAATAATTTCCGACATGATAGATTCCCTCGATATTTTAAATAATCAAGTTAAAATCTCCTGCCAGATAGTCCAAATAGACCAATCATCACTTAAAGAACTCGGCATCAATTGGTCTGCATCGGAAGTAGGTGGGAATGTGAAAGATGTATCCGCGAATATGAATCAGGTTGGTGGTGTAGGTGCTGGAGGTGCTATGGGGAATTTTACATGGGGTATAATATCGGGTTCATACCAGTTCGATGTAAGACTTTCTGCCATAATATCCGAAGGGAAAGGGAAAATACTCGACCAACCACATATAATAACGATGGATAATATTTCAGCGGAAATCTTTTCAGGGAAACAAATACCTATTAACACAGTTGACCAGGCGGGAAATTTAGTAACCACATTCTATTCGATAGGAACTAAACTTAATGTAAAACCTCGAATCGCTAAAGATGATAAAATAGTTATGGAATTGCTTATCGAGCGCAGTGGTTATATTATTGGAGCATCGGGTTATGAAATCACCACCAGAACAGCAACAACGACGCTTCAGGTTGGTTCCAATGACATAGCGGTTATTGGTGGAATGATAACAAATGAGCAGCAGGAAACGGAATATGGAGTGCCTGTACTAATGGATATTCCTCTTTTAGGTGAACTGTTTAAATATACAAATAAAACTGTAACTTCAACTGTAATCACGATTTTTATCACCCCCGAAATACTTAAGAACTAAAGTATTTTGCCAATATGGAGGCAATAATGCGTGTTCTTGGTGTGATACCTGCGCGGTTTTCTTCTACTCGGTTTCCAGGCAAGATGCTTGCCAAAATTATGGGCAAACCGATTGTTCTGTGGACATACGATGGCGCCGCAGCATCAGCTCTATTAGATCATATTATAATTGCCACAGACGATGAAAGAATAGCGGATATAGCAGAATCGCACGGTGCAGATGTTATTATGACCTCACCGGCATGTAGAAATGGAACCGAAAGGGTTGCCGAAGTGGCAAAAAAGCTTCACTTATACGATATCGTTGTGAATATTCAGGGTGATGAACCGCTTATATCAGCGGGAATAATCGATGCCCTGGTGGAGGACATCGAATCCCATCCGGAAGCGGGAATATCCACAGCGATGGTTCCCGTTTCATCCGAAAGACAATGGAGGAGTTCAGATATTGTTAAAGTTGTTACCGATAGAAACGGTTTTGCATTGTATTTTTCACGCGCGCCGATACCGGGAAAAAGAAATAACACAATATCTCCCCGAAGACATATCGGGATTTATGTTTACCGCTGGGAGAACCTCCTGCGTATTTCCCGATTATCGACGACTCCACTCGAACGCGAGGAAGGATTGGAACAGCTTAGAGCACTCGAATATGGAATAAAAATTCATTGCCTTGAAATACCGGAAGCAGCAAATCTTATCGGTATCGATAGACCACAAGATTTAAAGAGAGCTGAAAAAGCAATACGACGAAGGTAAACAAAATAACCCGGCTTGAAATATAGATTCGATTTAACCCGCATATGAAGTGGAATTGTGAAACCGTTTAGATTAAAAAGTGTATTGTAATTTTCTCAGGTTATTTCAAGTCGAAAGGCTCTACGGAAGTGTTTAAAAACTGTAGTATTCTTCTCCATATATAATATCCGCACCTATTTCAGTTTCTATCCTATTTTTCTCTTGCACAATCTATATACGAAGTGCATATTTGCAATTCGAGGTTTCTAATGCGGGATATTTTACCACAGCTCGAGGAAATTATAACGCCGGTTGTTGAGAAAGAAGGTTGCGAAATAGTCGAGGTAAAAGTAGTAGGAAGTGGCAGAGCATCGGTGCTTAGAGTGTTTGTATATCGCGACGGTGGTGCATCGATAGACAAGATAGCTCGGATTTCGCGAAGAATATCTAAAAA